>CANRCH010000005.1 GCA_947629065.1 uncultured Aliarcobacter sp. | reverse complement strand
CTCAAGCTGCAGTTGAAGATGCTATGGCAAAAGCAATGGAACATGGAATTAAAAATGTAGGAATTAAAATTCAAGGACCTGGATCTGGAAGAGATACTGCTGTTAAATCAGTTGGTGCTATGAACGGAGTTAGAGTTACTTGGTTAAAAGATGTTACACCATTACCACATAATGGTTGTAGACCTCCTAAAAGAAGAAGAGTGTAAGGAGTAAATAATGGCAAGATATAGAGGACCAGTAGAAAAAATCGAAAGAAGACTTGAAGCGGATCTTGGTTTAAAAGGTGAGAGAAGATTATCAGGTAAAAGTGCTTTAGAAAAAAGACCATTTGCTCCAGGGCAACACGGACAAAGAAGAGCTAAAATCACTGAGTATGGTTTACAATTAAGAGAAAAACAAAAAGTTAAATTTATGTATGGTGTTTCTGAGAAACAATTCTCTAACTACTTCAAAGAAGCAGTAAGAAGAGAAGGAAATACAGGATCTAACTTAATTACATTAATTGAACAAAGATTAGATAACGTTGTATATAGAATGGGATTTGCTACAACTAGAGCATTTGCTAGACAAATTACAACACATGGACATATTTTAGTAGATGGTAAAAAAGTTGATATTCCATCATTCCTAGTTAAAGCAGGACAAAAAGTAGAAATTAGAGAAAAATCTAAAAATAATCCACAAATTAAAAGAGCTATTGAATTAACAAATCAAACAGGAATGGTTGATTGGGTTAATGTAGACAAAGATAAAGTATTTGGAATTTTCACAAGAGTACCTGAAAGAGAAGAGATAGTTATTCCTGTTGAAGAGAGATTAATCGTAGAGTTATATTCTAAATAATAAATAAAAGGTAGCTAATGAAAAAATTTGCAGAAACTCCGTTTTTACCAACTGAAGTTGAGATCGAGGCTATCAGCGAAAATGAGGCTAAAATATCAGCATATCCATTTGAGGATGGTTTTGCAATTACTTTAGCACACCCTTTAAGAAGACTTCTTTTAAGTTCATCTGTTGGGTACGCTCCTATAGCTGTTAAGATTGAGGGTGCTACTCATGAGTTTGACTCATTAAGGGGTATGTTAGAAGATGTAGCTATTTTTGTTATAAATTTAAAAAATATTAAGTTTAAAATAAATGGTGATCAAAAACAAGTTGCTGTTGAGTACTCTTTTAATGGACCAAGAGATATTAAAGGTGAGGATTTAATCACATCTGAAGTTGATGTTGTTTCAAAAGATGCACACCTTGCAACTATAAATAGTGATTGTAATCTAACATTTACTGTAATAATTCAAAAAGGAATAGGTTATGCTCCTTCTGAAGATATTAGAGAAATTGTTGGACCAGATTTTATACCAATCGACGCTTTCTTTACACCAGTTAAAAAAGTAGTTTATGATATTGAAAAAATGCTAGTTGAAGATAATCCAAACTATGAAAGAGCTGTATTTAGAGTATTAACAAATGGACAAATTAGCCCAATAGCTGCTTTTAAAGAAGCAGTTACAGTTATGTATTCTCAAATGTCAGTATTTAATAAAGTATTTGATTTATCAGAAGTAGCTGTTAGTGATTCTACAGAAGAACCAGCTGAAATAAAAGAGCTTGTTCAAAGAATTGATGAGTTAAACTTAAGTGCTAGAAGTTTTAATGCTTTAGATAGAGCAGGACTTAAATATTTAGGTGAGCTAGTACTTATGAGTGAAGTTGAAGTAAATAGTATTAAAAATCTTGGAAAAAAATCTTATGATGAGTTAGCTGAAAAGCTTGAAAGTTTAGGATATCCAATTGAAAATACACTTCCAGAAAATATTGCATCTGTTTTAAGAAGAAAATTAGAGCAATTAAAAGCATAATTAAAGGTTTAATATGAGACATAAGCACGGATATAGAAAGTTAAATAGAACTTCTTCTCATAGAAAAGCATTGTTAAAAAACTTAGCAATTGCTATCATTGAAAGAGAAAAAATTGAAACAACTGTTCCAAAAGCAAAAGAGTTAAGAAGATATATCGAAAAACTAATTACAGTTTCAAGAAATGCTGATTTAAATACTCACAGAACAGTATTCGCATCTTTACAATGTAAAGAAGCTACAAAAAAATTAATTAATGAAATCGCACCAAAATACGTTGATAGAAATGGTGGATATACTTCAATAATTAAAACAAGAATTAGAAAAGGTGATGCTACACCAATGGCATTCATCTCTTTTGTATAATTAATTTTTATACAATATCTTTTAAAAGGAAATAGCTTTTGCTATTTCCTTTTTTTTATGAATTATTCCTTTTTATAAAATTATTTACAAATAATTTAAACTACTTTTTGATATAATCAGCCCCATACTATTCGTAAAATTCATAGGAGAACCTATATATGACTCTAAAAGAAGCACTAAATTTAAATAGTGAAGATATTAAAAAATTAAAAGATGATTTGACTTCAAAAATAAAAGAAAGCAAGATTGGTGCTTATATTGAGCAACTAGAAAATAAAGAGATTAATCAAAGAGGAAGTGGTATTCCAATTGCGATTAAAAATAATATAAATGTAAGAGATTGGGAATTAACTTGTTCAAGTAATATTTTAAAAGGATATATTGCACCTTTTGATGCAACTGTTATAAATAGACTTGAAAATGCAGGTTTTAGTCCATTTGGACTTACAAATATGGATGAGTTTGCTATGGGAAGTAGTACAGAAAGCTCAGTTCATGGAAAAACTTTAAATCCACACGATAATAGCAGAATTCCAGGTGGAAGTAGTGGTGGAAGTGCAGCAGCAGTAGCTGCTGGAATTGCAATTGCAGCACTTGGAACTGATACAGGTGGAAGTATTAGACAACCAGCTGCTTATTGTGGAGTTGTTGGAATGAAACCAACTTATGGAAGAGTAAGTAGATATGGAATTACAGCTTACTCATCTTCACTTGATCAATGTGGAGTTATAACGCAAAATGTTGAAGATGCAGCTATTTTATATGATGTAATTGCTGGATATGATGAAAAAGATTCTACAAGTGCAAATATATCTTATGAAAAAGTTTCACAAAATCTAAATCCAAATAAAAAACTGAAAATTGCAGTTATTGATAATTTTGTAGAAAAAGCAAGTACAGGTGTAAAAGATGCATTTAATAAAACAATTGAACTATTAAAAGTAGCTGGTCATGAAATTGTTCATAAAAATTTAATTGATACAGATAAGATAATCTCAGCATACTATATTATTTCAAGTGCAGAAGCTAGTGCAAACTTAGCTAGATTTGATGGAATTAGATATGGATTTAGAGCTGATAGTTCAAACTTAAATGAACTTTATATTAATACAAAATCGCAAGGTTTTGGATATGAAGTACAAAAAAGAGCTATGGTTGGTTCTTTTGTACTAAGTTCTGGATATTATGATGCATACTACACAAAAGCACAAAAAGTAAGAACAATTATTAAAAATGAGTATAGTGAAATATTTAAAGATGCTGATCTGATTTTAAGCCCAGTTGCACCTACAACTGCACCAAAATTTAACTCATATAGTAGTGCATTAGATATGTATTTAGGAGATATTTATACTATAGGAGTAAACCTTGCTGGACTTCCTGCAATATCTCTTCCTGTTGGTACTGATGAGAATAATCTTCCAGTGGGATTACAATTAATTGCAAATAGTTTTGAAGAGCAAACTTTATTTGATGGTGCTTTATCTATGGAAAAAGCTGTAAATTATAAGAAATAATAGAAATAGGATAAAAAATATGAGAATAAGAAAAAGAGCCTTAACATTTGAAGATGTATTATTAGTACCAGCAAAATCAGAAGTTTTACCTAAAGAGGTTTGTCTAAAAACAAAACTTACAAAAAATATTGAGTTAAATATTCCTTTTGTAAGTGCTGCTATGGATACTGTAACTGAATATGAATCTGCAATTGCAATGGCAAGACTTGGTGGTATTGGAATAATTCACAAAAATATGGATATTGAATCACAAGTTTTACAGTGTCAAAAAGTAAAAAAATCTGAATCAGGAATGATAATTGATCCAGTTACAATCAAACCAAATCAAACACTTCAAGATGCTGAAGATATAATGGCTACTTATAAAATTTCAGGTGTTCCTGTTGTAGATGATAAAGGAATATTACTTGGAATTTTAACAAATAGAGATATGAGATTTACAAAAAATTATACTCTAAAAGTTGAAGATGAGATGACAAGAATGCCACTTTACACTGCAAAAGAGGGTACAACTTTAGATGAAGCTGCTGAAATTATGCATCAAAGTAAAGTTGAAAAACTTCCAATAGTTGATGATAATAATAAATTAATCGGGCTTATTACAATAAAAGATATAAATAAAAAAAGAGAGTATCCAAACGCTTGTAAAGATGAGTTTGGAAGATTAAGAGTGGGTGCTGCTATTGGTGTAAATCAGCTTGATAGAGCTAGAGCTTTAGTTGAAGTTGGAGTTGATGTTCTAGTACTTGATTCTGCACATGGGCACTCAAAAGGTATTTTAGATACGGTTAAAGCAATAAAAGCTGAATTAGATGTTGAATTAATTGCTGGAAATGTTGCAACTGCTGAAGCTGTAAGAGATTTAGTTGCAGCTGGTGCTGATGGAGTAAAAGTAGGAATTGGACCTGGAAGTATCTGTACAACAAGAATTGTTGCAGGTGTTGGAGTTCCACAAATGAGTGCTATTGATGAGTGTGCACTTGAAGGTAAAAAAACAAATACACCAATTATTGCTGATGGTGGAATTAAATACTCAGGAGATGTTGCAAAAGCATTAGCTGTGGGTGCAAGTTGTGTTATGATGGGAAGTGCATTAGCTGGAACTGATGAGAGTCCAGGTGAAGTAATTCTTTATCAAGGAAGAAAATTCAAAACTTATAGAGGAATGGGAAGTATTGGGGCTATGACAAAAGGAAGTACAGATAGATATTTCCAAGAAGGAACAGCTGCTGATAAACTTGTACCTGAAGGGATTGAAGGAAGAGTTGCATATAGAGGAAGTATTGCTGATATTATTCACCAAATGGTTGGAGGATTAAGAAGCTCTATGGGATATTTAGGAAGTAAAGATATAGCAACTTTCCAAGATACAGCAGAGTTTGTAGAAATAACTAGTGCAGGACTTAGAGAGTCGCATGTTCACGATGTAACAATTACAAATGAAGCACCAAACTATCACGTATAATATATATTAATCTAAAAGCTTATAGCTTTTAGATTAAATAATAATTTCATCTAAACTTTTTTCTCTTACAATATCCAGCTTAAAACACTCATTTGCTAAACTTCTAGAACTTGTATCTTTATATAGATTTACAACTTTTTGCATACTGTAAAGTTCATCTTTTGTAAATAAAGACTCTTCAAACTCTTCAAGATGTTTTTTGAACTTTAACTCTTTAAATCCATCTTTTTCTACAATATCAATATCCACAAAATCCATAATCTCTTGAATAAAAAAGACTCTTTCATCATCCTCTTCTAAAATCTCTTCAGCTTTAATAAGTTCAAATATTTCATTTAAAAATAGTGCTTTTGGCTCTCTTTTTGTTTTTATAAACTCTTCATTTACTATTTTTTTGCCACAAAATTGAAGATGATTATACTCCATAAAAAATAGCATAAGTTCAAGTTTCCTATCATTTAAAGCAGTTGTTTGCTTATGAATAAGATATAGAATAATATTTGCAGCTTTGGTAATATCAATCAAGAAAAATCCTTTTTTAAAATAATTAGAGTAAAATAGCTAAAGTTTGATTAAAATATAAAATTAGGAGAGAAAAATGCTAAAAGAACTTATATATACAGGTCTTGGTGGAGCAATACTTTTAAAAGAAAAAGTAGAAAAAGAGTTAGAAGTTTTACAAAAAGAGGGCAAAATAAAAACAGATGATATGAAATCATTTTTAGAATCTCTTGAAAGCAAAGGAAAAGATGAAGAAGATGCTATTAAAACTAAAATAAAAGATATTGTAAAAGAGTTAATAGATGAACTAAATATTGCAACAAAAGATGATTTAGAAAAATTAAAAGAAGAGATGAAATAGAATTTGTTTAAGAAAATCTCATACTATTCGCCTTTTAGAGTTTACTATATTTTTAGATTTTTATTAACTCTATTTTTACTAATCAAAAAAAGAGATAGCTTTTTATATATAAAGCCTTTAAGTCCCAAAAAGCTAAAAGAGACTATTTTTTATCTTGAAGCTAGTTTTATAAAATTAGCTCAAGTTTTAGCAACTAGGTCTGATTTTTTTGATGAAGATTATTTAGATGAGTTAAAACAGTTGCATGATAGATTGCCAAAGATGACTCAAAAAGAGTTTGATATAGTTTTTGCAAGATCTTTTCAAACAGATATTTTTGAAAGTTTTTCAAAAGAACCAATTGCAACTGCATCAATTGGACAAGTTCACGAAGCATATTTAAAAAATAAAGAGAAAGTGGCTGTAAAATTAAGAAGATACAATATTCAAAATCAAGTTCTTGCTGATATAAAAATATTAAATTTTTTTAATAAACTCTTTGCACCACTTTTTTCATACTATACAAAAAATTCAATAGATGCTGTTATTAGTGAGTTTTCATCTATGATAAAAGATGAAACAAACCTAAGTAAAGAGTTGGAAAATCTTAAAAAATTTTCAACTACTTATAAAGATATGGATATTATTTTCCCAAAGGCTTATGAAGAGTTTTGTAGCGAAGATGCTATTGTTATGAGTTTTGAAGAGGGTTTTAGATTTGATGATAAAGAAAAACTTGAAGAGTTTAATATAGATTTTAATTCAATAATCTCAAAACTTGTAAACTTTTATACAGATCAAATGCTTGTTGTTGGGCTTTTTCATGCAGATCCACACCCTGGAAATTTATTAATAAACAAAAAAGGTGAGCTAATATTACTTGATTTTGGAATGGTAAAATCTATTTCTAATGATACAAGAGTTTCAATAATTGAGTTAATAGATGCTGCAAATAAGGCTGATTTTGAAGGTTTTGTAAAAGCAAATAAAAGCTTAGGAACAATCTCTTATGAAGCACCTGTTTCTTTGATGGCTGAGTTTAGTCAAAAGATGTTTGATATTTTTTCAAATGAAAATCTTGATAGTGAATCTATGCAAAAACTAGCATTTGAAGTTCTTGAAAGCACTAGAAATCTTCCTTTTAAACTTCCAAGTGATGCTGTTTATATTTTAAGAGTTAGTGCCATAATTGAAGGGCTTGGAACTACATATATTGAAAACTTTAATGGTGTAAAAGATATTTTACCAATTTTAGAATCAAATCTTCCAAAAGCACTTGGATTAAAAGAGACTATTAGTGAAAATATTATTGATGAGTTAAATACTTTTCCAAAACTCTATAAAAGCCTAAAAGATATAGTTTTAAAAACTTCAAGAGGAGAGTTGCAAGTTGAGATAAATAAAGATCAACTTGAGTATATAAAAAAAGAGTTAGATAGAAAAAACAGCTCTTTATTTAAATCTATTGCTTTTATTTTGTTTGCTATATTTTTACTTTTTTATGATGATAGTTTAAAAAATATTGCACTATTAATAGCCAGTTTTGGTATATTTAGACTCTATTTTTTCAGATAGTTTTAGTATAAAGATATTTTATGAATAAGATTGCATTAAAATATCTCTATACTCATTTAACATTTTCATTTTTTCTTCATCACCACCATTTAAATCAGGGTGATAAACTCTAGCTAGTTCTTTATACTTTCTTTTTATCTCATCTTTTGTTGGGCTTATCCCATTTGTAAAACCAAAAAACTCTTTTGCTTCAGATAATTTTGAAGTGCTAGAAAACCCACCTTGAAATGCACCATTGTTAAAGTTGTTAAAATTAAAATCTTTGAAATCTTGATTAAAATCTCTAAAATCAAAGTTTTGGTATTGAAACTTAAAGTTTGAAGCTTTTTTTTGTAGAGATTTTTTTACAAAATAGATTAATACTCCAAAAAACACTATTACTCCACCAACTATCATTAAAAAAGTTCCAAAATTTGTGAAAATTAGGTATAAAATAAAAATTGTAATTGCTAGATTAATTATTTGTGCCATTTAAGTCCTTAAAATTTCTTATAATTTTTTTGTAGTTTTTCTAAAATTTGTGCATTATATATAAATATAATTAATGAAAGTTATCTATTTTAAGCCTTTTATAGACCCAAAATAGAAGGAAACCATCTATAAACTATAAATAGTGCTAAAAATCCAAATAGAAATATAAGCCCTAAAACTGATAATAGATTTAAAAACACTCCATTTTTAAGCTCTTTTGGAAGGTTGGTTTTTTTAACTAACATATAGTTTAAAAGTGCAAAAACAGGAGTTGTTGTAAAAGATAGAATCATTGCAAAATCAAGCATAGCTCTTAGTGAACTTGTCATATAAACAATAATTAAAAATCCAATAATAGAGATGCTTAATGTAAAAAATGCAACCTCTTTACTTGAAGATGATGAATCTCTTTTTATTAAAGAGTAGCTTTCAGCTAAGGCTCTTCCATATCCATCAATAACTGTAATTGTAGTTCCAAACATACAAGCAAAGGCAATAAATGCAATTAAATATTTTGACCAATCTCCAATTACAGTTGTGTACATCGAAACTAATTGATGAGAAAATGCTATTCCATCTTTAAATTCATAAGCACTTCCATGTAAAACTAAAGCACCTAAAAAAAGAAAAATAACAGCTAAAAGTGCAGTTGCTATAAATCCAACATTAAAATCAAGCATTGCATTTTTTGCACTTATATTCTCCTCTTTTATCTGTCTTTTTAACCAAAGTGAACCTATACTTGAAATCTCAATTGGTGCTGGCATCCAACCTGTAAGTGCCACAATAAATCCTAAACTAGCCAATGTCCAAGGAGATGGACTTATAAAATCATCCTCTTTAACAGCTCCATTTGAAACAGCAATAATAACTGCAACTATTGTTGAAATAGATAAACTAATCATAATAATTTTTGAAACATCATTCAAAAGATTGTATTTTCCAGCAATTAAAATAAGTAAACATCCAAAAATAACAATAAAGCTAATAAGATTTATAGTTAGTTGAATAGGAATAAAATATCCAAGTAAACTAGCTGCAAACATCGAAACAGCAGCTGTATTTACAACTGCTGCAATTACAGCCAAAATTGTAAATAGATATAACCATGTTTTTCCTAGTGTTGCGTAACCTTCAATAAGGCTCTTTTTTGTAGCCATTGTATATTGAACATTTGCTCTAAAAAATGGATATTTAAAAAGGTTTATTAAAAGTATAAATATTGCTAAACTATATCCATAAATTGCACCTGATTGTGTTGAAGATACTAAATGAGAACCACCAATTGCAGCAGTTGCCATTAAAATTCCAGGTCCAAAAATTTTATAAAAATTTTTTAATTTCTCAAGCATCCAAAGCCTTCTCATTAAACAAATAAGTTTTATGTGCTATTTTTACTAAAATCTCTTTATCTGCTAAATCTTTGAAAAGTTTAATAAGTGTTGGTTTTGAAATAGAAAATTGCTCCATAACATCACTATATGAAGCTACAAAATGGTTGTCTTCATTTAAGTTATTAAATATATGTTTTACTATATCAACTTGCTTACTATCAGTAATAATAGAGATTGTTTTAATTATATTTATATTCTTTTTAAGTTCAAACTCTTTTATTTTTGGCAGTAAAACTTTATAAAGAGTGTCCAAAAGCTCTTTTATATTTATTGGTTTTACAATATAGTTTTCAACTTTTAGTTTAATTGCCTCAATTAAATAGTTTGTATCTGTGTATGCAGTTGTTAAAATTGCAGGTGTGTTTATATCTTTATTTCTTAAATATTTTAAAAAATTAATTCCATTTTCATCTTCAAGCTCAATATCACTTATAATTACATCTATTTTTTCATTTAGTACAAAATTCATAGCTTCAATACTATTTGCTGCTTTATAGATTTTATTTACAAAATCCTCTAAAACATCGCTTGTATGTTTTAACAAATCAACATCATCTTCAAGATATAAGATATTAAAATTTTTTAAAATATCTAAATTGTTACTCATTTTCTTCCTTTAAAGGTATTTTTATTGTAAAAGATGCACCAATATAGTTTTTGCCATCTTTTGTATGTTCTAAATTTTTGCAAGAAATTTGACCTTTTAGATGTCTTTGAATTATCTCTTTACTCATATAAAGCCCAATTCCTGTTCCTGCACTTTTGTATTTTGTTGTGTAGTATGGTTCAAAGATTTTTTCTAAAATCTCTTTTTCTACTCCGCCACCATTATCAATAATATTTACAATCAAAAAGTTTTTATGTGAATCTACAATTATTTTTATAAATCTACTTTTATCATCAACATTATTTACTAGCACATCTTTTGCATTGGATATAATATTTAAAAAAACATGAGAAAGTTCATTATAAAAACTATTAATTTTTAAATTTTTCTTTATTTTAAGTTCTGTGGATATTTTATCATTTAATAAAATATATTTTGATAGCTCTAAAGCGTGTTCTATACAATCTTTTATATAAAATTCACTTCTTTTTTTATTTGGTAAAAAGAAGTTTCTAAAATCATCCAAAGTATTTGACATATTTTTTGATAAAAGTAGGGCATCTTTCGTTTTTTCATCTACAAACTCTTGCGTTAGCTTATTTAGTTGCATTTTTGTTTGAAAACTTTGAATAATCATCGTCAAACTTCCCAAAGGTTGTCGCCATTGATGTGCAATATTATTTAACATCTCACCCAAAGATGCAAATCTTGCTTGTTGAAACATAATAATATCTTTTTTCCTATTTTTTGCTACTTCTTGAGTGATTTTTAATTCCAAGTTTGTATTTAACTCTTTTAGCTCTTTTGTTTTTTCTTCTACCTTTTTTTCTAATAAAGAGTGAAGTTTTCTAAAGTGAGTAATAATAAAAATTGATAGTAAAATAGAGAAGAAAAATACAAAAAATATAGATACAAAAGACAAAAATATAATTGTATTAAATATCTTATCTGTATCTCTTTTTTCATTTATTGCAAGTGATAAATCATAATTTACCAAACTTGCAAGATATACTGAAATAGAGTTTATCTCAAAATTCAGATCTCTTAATATTTGGTTATTTTTGCTTTTATAAAAATCTTCAAGTAGATTATTTATTTTTTGTTTCTTTAGATTTATATTTTCAATTATATCTTCTCTTAAAACTCTATTTTCATAATAGTTTGAAGATTTTAAAATAAATTTCTTTATAAAATTTATTATAAAAAATCTTTCTTCAATTTTTGAATTTCTTTTATAAAGTATCCAGTTCTTCTCAATTATCTCTTGGGCAATTTGTAAAACTTCACTTGCTTGTGTATAGTTTAGTTCGTGTCTTTCGAAATCATTTAGAGTCTCTTGAATATTTGTTTTGTAGCTATCTTTAATATATTCAAGCTCTATTAAACTCTTTGTTCTTTTATCAAATAGTGTATCAAAATCACTTTTTAGTATAAAAATTGAAACTTGAGAAAGAATAATTATACAAATCATTCCACCAGTGATTATAAATATTAGAAAAGATGTTTTGTAGCTAAACTTTAATTTATCAAAATAAGCAATAAGTTTTAAAAATAGTTTTTTCATCTAGTAATCTCAAAAAAATTGTTGTTTTTATACTCAAAAAGGTAAGTTTTATTTTGTAATTGACCGTTTTTATAGTTTAAATCTAAATTATCAAAAATATTATTATCTATTTTTTCTATTGATTTAAAAAAATTATTTCTACTTATCTTGCCATCAATATTTTTTATAGCTTCAACTAATATTTTAGAACTTAAAAAAGCTTCAAAAGATAAAAATCCAATATTGTCTTGAAGATTGTTTTTTTCCATTAAATCTAAATACTCATTTACTGTTTTTGAGTTTTTATCCAAATAGTTTGGAACAACTTGAGAAAAAATAATATTTTCTAAACTACTATTTGATTTTTTTAACTCTTTTACCATTGAGTTTGCATCGGCAAAAGAGATAGTACAAAATATTGTATTTTTTAAGCTTTCATCTTTTAAAGCTTTTTCAATAAAAAGTGTATTTGCTTTGTATGAACCAATTAAAAAAATAACTTCAGGATTTGAGGCTTTTATTTTGTTAAAAGCATGGCTAATTGATAGGGTATTTCTTTTATAAGTTCCACTACTATTTAAGATTAAATCTCTTTTTTTTAGCTCTTCTTTTAGGGCTGTATAGCCTTCTTCTCCAAAATTATCATTTTGATAAAATATTGATATATTTTTTAGGTTTTTACTATTTAATATATAATCAATTAGATTTTCTATCTCATCTTTATATGATGCTCTAAAATTAATAATATTTTTAAAATTACTATCTCTTAAAAAACTTGCACCTGAAAAACTAGCAAATAGTGGAATAGAGTTATCTTGAAACAGAGGAATTACTCTTTTTACTGTGGGAGTTCCTACAAGTGCATAAAATAGGAATATATCATTTTTACTATATAGGTTTTCAATATTTTCAAAAGTTAGATTTGGTTCATATTTATCATCTAGAACTTTAAATTGTAGTTTTTTATCATCTAAAATATTTTCATTTGCATATTCAAAATAGCTTTTAATCGTGCTATTTAGGGCTTCTCCCCAAGGTTGCATAATTCCACTTAGTGGCATTGATGAAGCAATTATCAACTCATCTTTTTTAAAAGATTTATCACTAAATATAAAATATGAAAATATAGTAATTATAAGAAATGGTAATATTTTTTTAATCATAAAATAGATTTTACTTAAATAAATATTAATATTCAAACAAACGCTATATACTAGGCTTCTCAACGCTATTTTATAGATATTTTAAGTCGCATTTAATGAGTAAAAATATAGAATAGGTAAAGTATTTTTTACTATTTCAAAAAAGGGCATAGGTTATGCAAGATTATATTTATTATAATAAAGATGGGTTAGAGTTTCCCCTTAATGAAGAAATAAAAGTTATTACATCTTTAGAAGGCTTAGAAAATAGTACTTTCTTAATATCAAACACAGATAAACTAAGTTGCGAATTTGTTGCTAAAGAAGTTGATTTTTATATAAAAAATTCTCAAGATAATTTATCAAAAAAAATTGAAAATGTTTTAAAACTTTATGAAATTGCTTTGTCAAAATATGATTTAGCACAAGATATTTCTTACTCACAAGAGGTTTCAAAAGAACTTTTAGTTGTTATAAATAATGAAGATGAGTTTAAAGAGTTTAGTAGATATGCAAAAGAAGATGATTTTAATCTTTTTAAAGTTGAAGAAAATTTAATTAAAACTATAGAAGGGCATATTGGAGATTTAAAAGTTACTGTAAATAGTAATGATAAAGATGTTGTACTTAATGTATCTCAAATTCTTTGGTTTGAAGCAAAGCAAGTGGGTTTAAATCAAAGTGGAACTATTGATCCAAATATTGTAGGAATTCAAAATGCAGTTGAAGAGTTAAAAAACA
The DNA here is from genome assembly GCA_947629065.1 of uncultured Aliarcobacter sp. Classification (GTDB taxonomy): domain Bacteria; phylum Campylobacterota; class Campylobacteria; order Campylobacterales; family Arcobacteraceae; genus Aliarcobacter. The sequence goes on along the minus strand of CANRCH010000005.1, from coordinate 13,521 downwards.
ATATTAATCAATTTTCATATAGAAAATTTACAACTTATGATAAAAATATTTGCCAGTATAATGAAAGAAGAGAAGTAATTTGTGGTAAATGTGAAGAAGTTTGTCCAACGGTTGCTATTGTAAGAGATGACAAGGTAAAAAAACTAACATTTTCTCAAGTAGATTGTCATGGATGTGGTGGTTGTATTAGTGTTTGCCCAAGTGGAGCACTTGATTATGCACCAACTTCAAGGGAAAGCCTATTTGAAATGAGTAAATATTATAAAGATACTCATCCTTTAATTGTTGCTAGAAATATGGATATTGAAAATTTAGAAATTGCTTTAAAAGAAAATGTATTTCCTTTTATAATTGATGGAGAGAAGTTTTTACATGAAGCTTCACTTTTGACTTTGCTTCAACTTTCAGGATCACAAGTTATATTTTATAGCGATTTTATCTCTAAAGGAACAGGAGATGCTATTAGAATTTTAAATGATATTTATCAAAAAAAATATCAAAAAGATGCAATATTAGTTGCTATGAATAAGGAAGAATTAGAAAAAGCTTTAGAGGAAATTTCTTTTGTAGAGAACTCATATTTTAATTTTAATCAAGAAAATTTAAGAAAAAGAGAGATTTTTTCTCATAGATTACAAAAAATTGTCGGAAATGATGATTTAGGTGTAGTAAAAACAGGTGAACATATTCATTATGGAAAAGTAAAAATAAATCAAGACACTTGTACTTTGTGTTTGGTTTGTGTTGGAGCATGTAATGTTGATGCATTAATAGCAGAACCAAAAGACAATACTTTAAGATTTAATCCAAGCCTTTGTACTGCTTGTGGATATTGTGAAGTTTCTTGTCCTGAAGCAGACTGTTTAACAATAGAACAAGATATAATAGAGTTACAACCAACTTGGTTTAAAGATAATGTTTTAGCACAAGATGAACTATTTGCATGTGTTGAATGTGGAGTTGAATTTGCTACAAAAAAAGCTATTGATAAAATTGCAAAGATGATGGGACCTATTTTTTCAGTAGATCCAGTTAAAGAAAGAACTCTTTATTGCTGTGCTGACTGTAAACCAAAAATAATGATGCAAAGCTATTTTGATCAAAAAATGAAAGGAATAAACAGTGGAAAATAATCAAGCAGTAAATAAAGCAAGAGCTTTATATTATAATTTTTTTGCAAATTTTTTTGTTCCTAGTAAAAAGTTTGAAAATTATTTAGAGCTATTAAGGCTTCTAGAAATATTAAAACAAAATGCTATAGATAGTAGTTCTGCAACAGCTTTAGAGAATCTTAGCAATTTACTTGAAAAAGATTCAAATAAGACTTTAATAGAAGAGTTTGATGAGATTTTTTATAGTCCATTTAATAAAAAAATCAGAAATACTGCTTCATATTTTAATGAAGGTGTTGAATCAGGGAAAAAAAGAGTTGAGATGATAGAGTTTGTTGCTAAAACAAAACTTAGAAGGGATGAGAAAGGTTTTGCAGAATATGAAGATTCAGTTGGATTTATTTTCTCTTTTTTAGCAGAACTTACTAATCTTATTGCAAATGGTGAAAGGAGTTATGAAAATACAGTTCACTGTATTTTTGCACAAATCCTAAATGATTTTATTGATGATTTTGCAAAAGATGTTTATGAGTATGAAAAGTCAAAAATATTTAAGGAACTAATGATTGTTTTACACTCTTTTATAGAGTTTGAAAGACTATATTTAGAAATTCCAAAACCAGAGAAAAAAGATAAAATTGCTAAAAAATCTAATGATAATTGGGGAGAAATAAGTAAAGAAGAGAGAGAAAGAAGAGAGAGAAATAAAGCTTTAAAAGCTTTAGGACCTAAGTACTAAAAGGAGTTTTCCTTTTAGGGATTTTATAAAAAAAGTATAGGCTTTTTTTATAAAGTCTCTTAAAACTTAGGAGGCTTAATTTTCTATAAGGAGGAGTTTGTGCAAGTTAGCAGAAGGGAATTCGCAAAAAAGGCTGCTATGGTTGCGGCTGGTGCTGTAGCTTCAGGTACAGCTCTTATGGCTTCTGGTGAAAGTAAACCAAAAGCTAGTCAAATTAGTAATGGTGTTGTTGTAGGAACATCTCGAAAAAAAGAGATTAATTATACAAAAACTGCTGCGTGGGAAGAATTTTACAGAAGCGCAAAATAATAAAGTAGGAGAATTGTATGTCAGCAAATACATATGAATCTTTAAATGCAAAAGTAGGTAGAAGGTCATTTTTAAAAATGGCTGCAACTGCAACTGCATTTGGAGTTACATCATCTTTTGCTAGTACTACAGCTACAAGAGAAGCTACGGAAGATGAGATTAAAAATCCTTTTCCTGGTTCAAAATTAGTTAAAACTATTTGTACAGCTTGTTCTGTTGGTTGTGGTGTTATAGCTGAAGTTCAAAATGGTGTTTGGGTAAGACAAGAGGTAGCACAAGATCACCCTGTATCTTTAGGTGGTCATTGTTGTAAAGGTTCTGATATGATTGATATGGTTAAATCAGAAGTAAGAGTTAAATACCCAATGGTTAAAAAAGATGGAAAATGGCAAAGAATTTCATGGGATGAAGCATTAGATGGAATTGCTTCAAAACTTGAAGATTTAAGACAAAAAGATGGGCCAGATTCAACAATATTTTTAGGATCAGCAAAATTCAATAATGAGCAAGCTTATTATTTTAGAAAATTTGCTGCAATGTTTGGAACAAATAATATAGATCACCAAGCTAGAATTTGACATAGCTCAACAGTTGCCGGTGTGGCAAATACATGGGGTTATGGAGCTATGACAAACTCTTTAGGTGATATGCAAAACTCTAAGGCTATTATAATATTTGGTGCAAATCCAGCTGTAAATCATCCAGTTGGTTTTCAACATTTCTTAAAAGCAAAAGAGAGAAATAATGCAAAAATCATCGTTATTGATCCAAGATTTACTAAAACTGCTGCAAAAGCAGATTTATATGCACAAATAAGACCAGGTACTGATATAGCATTTATGTATGGGATGCTGAATATTATTTTTGAAAACAATTGGCATGATAAGAGTTTCATTAATGATAGAGTTTATGGAATGGAAGATATTATGGCTGAGGCTAAAAACTGGCCAATTGAAAGAGTTGCTGATGTTACAGGAGTAAAAGCTGAATTAATTATGCAAATTACTAAGCTTTATGCATCTTCAAAACCAGGAACTTTAGTATGGGCAATGGGATTAACTCAACATACAATTGGTACATCAAATACAAGATTAGCACCAATACTACAACTATCTCTTGGAAATATGGGAGTTGCTGGTGGTGGAGCAAATATTTTAAGAGGGCATGATAATGTTCAAGGAGCAACAGACTTAGGATGTTTATCTGATAGTTTACCTGGATATTATGGTCTTGCTGAAGGTTCATGGAAATATTTTGCAAGTCAATGGGGAGTAGATTTTGAATGGTTAAAATCAAGATTTAAAGATCCATCATGGATGGGTAAAAATGGATTTACTCTTGCTAGATGGTGGGCTGGAGTTTTAGCTGGTAATGAGGGTGAAGATAAGATTGATAATGCTGGAACAAACTTAAAAGCTATTTTTGTAATGGGTAATGGAATTACTTCAACTGCTCAAACAAAAAAAGTAAAAGAGGCATTAGATAATCTTGAATTAGCAGTATTTTGTGACCCATTTGTAAATGAAGGTGCAATTATTACTGATAAACAAAATGATGTTTATATTTTACCTGCAGCTACTCAATTTGAAACTTCAGGTTCAGTAACAGCAACAAATAGAAGTGGTCAATGGAGATATGAGGTTGTAAAACCTATGTATGAATCAAAACCAGATCAAGATATTATGTTTGAATTAGCAAAAAGATTAGGTTTCTATAAAGAGCTAACTGCTGGTATGCAAAAAGGTGAAAACTTTACTTGGCCAGAGGATGCTACAACTGAAATGTCAAGAATTATTAAAACAATCGGACTTACAGGATGGACACCAGAAAGACTTAAAAAACATACAGATAATTGGCATATGTTTGATGAGATTTCACTTGCAGGATATGGAGATATGGCTGGTGAATACTATGGATTACCATGGCCTTGTTGGACAACAAAACACTCAGGAAGCCCAAATCTATATGATATAAGTAAGCCTGTTAAATTTGGTGGTATGGGATTTAGAAACAACTTTGGATTAGAGCATAATGGAACAAACTTACTTGCACCAGAAGGTTCAGCACCTGTTGAGGGTGTACAAAAAGGTGGTTATCCAGAAGTTACTAAAGAGAACATAGAAGAGGTTCTAAAAATAACTTTAACTGCTGAAGAAAAAGAGAAAATGGGTGCAAACTGGAAAGTTGATACATCTAATTTAATTGTTGAAAAATGTATTGAAGCTGGAATTGCACCATACGGAAATGCAAAAGCAAGAGCTAAAGTTTGGGGATGGGATGATGAGATTCCAAAACATAGAGAACCACTTCACTCGCCAAGAACAGATTTAGTAAAAGATTATCCAAGCTTTGAAGATAAACCAAACCACTTTAGAGTTGATACAAGATACTTAAGTGAACAAACAAAACAAGATTGGGCAAAAGATTTCCCAATTAACCTTGTAACTGGAAGACTTGTAAACTTAAATGGTGCTGGAGTTGAAAATAGAGCAAGTAAATATTTAGCTAAATTAACTCCTGAAATGTTCTGTGATATTAATCCAGATTTAGCAGGAAGATATGGTATTAGAAATGGTTCAATGATGTGGATTCATTCTCCTCAAGGAACTAAAATTAAAGTTAAAGCAAAATATTCATATTCAGTAACACCTGATAGAATATTTATACCTTTCCACTTTGCAGGTCATCTTGAAGGTGTGGATTTAAGCCACAAATATCCAGAGGGTACAGTTCCTTATGCAGTTGGTGAGAGTGCAAATACTGTTACAAACTATGGGTACGATATAGTTACACAAATACCTGAAACAAAAGGTGGATTGTGTCAAATTTCAAGAGCTTAGGAGAAAAGTTATGAGTGAAAAAATTGATTTTGCAAGAATGAAGTTCTATTGTGATGAAAATAGATGTATTCATTGTGATGGATGTTCTGTTGCTTGTGCTTCTGCTCATGAGTTACCTGTTGGAATTAGTAGAAGAAAAGTAATTACTGTAAATGAAGGTAAGCAAGGTATGGAATTCTCACTTTCTGTAGCTTGTATGCACTGTACAGATGCACCTTGTGAACAAGTTTGTCCTGTTAATTGTTTCTATATTAGAGAAGATGGAATAGTTTTACACGATAAAGATACATGTATAGGGTGTTCATATTGTTTATATGCATGTCCTTTTGGAGCACCACAGTTTCCAAAAGATGGTGCATTTGGTACAAAAGGTGTTATGGATAAGTGTACAATGTGTGCTGGTGGACCTGATGAGACAAATAGTGAGCATGAAAGAGAACTTTATGGACAAAATAGAATTGCTGAAGGTAAAGTTCCTGTTTGTGCAGCTATGTGTTCAACAAAAGCACTAATTGTTGGAGATGCAGAATCTGTAGCAAATATTTATAGAGAAAGAGTAATGTCTTTTGGACATGGCTCACATAACGCACCATATGGATGGGATAAAGCTTATGGAAAATAAAAGCTTCTTTAGTGAATATAAGGCCTATATTATTATAGGTCTTTTATTCATGCTTTTAACTTATTGGTATTTTTGGTTAGCTTCTATTGCTGATATAAATTATGTTTATCATTTTTTATTGCAGATGCTAAAAGGAAATTTTACTGGTCAAATTGTTCCATTTGAGAGTTTAACTCACTATGAGCAGATGGAAGTAGGTCTTTTTGGACCAAGATATGATGCAATTGCTCCTGAAGTGATTAGAGCATTTGAGGAAAGACAAACCTTATTACCTTGGGTGTTTTTATTTGAATTTGTTTTATTTACAATAATGTTTATTGTTGCAAAAGGAAGAAAACAAGCAAAAATAACAAGAGAACAAGACAAGGTACAAGTTTACTCTTTATTTCAGAGATTTGTGATTTTATTAAATATTGTTGTAATGATATATCTATTTATAACTGGATTCTCTATTACTTTTGGGAATTGGACAGGTGGAGGATATATACCAAGACTTATGAGAGCCACTCATGAAGTTGTTGGAGTTGCTTGGATTCCAATTTGGCTAATTGTTACAATAATTGCATTTAAAGATCATAAGTTTTTTGTAAGACCTAGTTCAAAAATATGGCATAAATTTTTCTTAAGAGGAAAATATGAGCCTATGAATAGAATAAATTACTATATGTATGTGGCATTTGGATTTTTATTAGTTGTAAGTGGATACATAATTTGGTATATGTTTCCAGATGTAGCAACTCATGCTGAAACAATACAAATAAAAAGATTTATTTTATTTATTCATTTTATGGGAAGTGCTATTATTTCGTTTTTTACGTTTGAAACAGTGTATTCATATTTTGTTTCAGTAAAAGGATATATTCCAGGTGTAGTAACAGGAAAGCTTCCAGTAGAGTATTTAGAACAACTAAGACCAGATGTTTTAGAAGAGGATAAAGAGTTAATTAAAAAATAGAAAAAGTCTAAAAAACTTTTTCTATTTTTAAAAAAATTTGAAATATGCAAATTTTGCATATTAAGGAAAAAGATGAGTGATAACGAAAAATATTTAAAAAAAGTAATTATAGAAAAACTTATAGAAAATGAAGCCCAAACAGTAGAAGATGTGACTATCGAAGAAGCACGTCTTAATATATATTTAAATGGCGAAAAAGCTATTTCAATGATGACAATACCAAAAGATCAAGAAGCCCATGCTATTGGATTTTTAATGAGTGAAAATGTAATCTCTTCTATTGCTGACATAGAGGAACTACATTTAAGCGAAAATGGATTAAGAGTTGATGTAAAAGCAAAAATAGATGAAAATTCCCTACAAAATCTATATAAAGAAAAAACTCTTGTAAGTGGCTGTGGAGGAGGAGTTACAGGAAATATAGAGGGCAGTTTAGAGATTCCATTTAATCAAACTGCTTTTAAAATTGAACCTGAAACAATTTCAAGTGAAGTGAAAAAATTTTATCAAGAAAGTGAACTATATTTATTAACAGGTTGTGTGCATAAAGCTATGATTTATTTACTTGATGGAACTACTATAACAGCTGAAGATATAGGAAGACATAATGCTATTGATAAGGTTGTTGGTAAATGTAAACTTCAAAATTTAGATACTACAAAATCAATATTATTTGTAAGTGGAAGGCTTAGTTCTGAAATGGTTACAAAAGCAGTAATGCATAGAATTCCCATAATTGTTTCAAGAACAGCACCAACTTATCTAGGAGTTCAAACAGCACATAAACATGGACTTACATTAATTGGTTTTGCAAGAGGTAAAAAGATGAATATCTATACACATAGTGGAAGAATAGATGTCTAGTATAGATGATAAAATTGATTTTAATCTAAGTATTGAACAAAAAAATATTATAGAAAAAAGCTTAAATGATGAAGGAAAACTAGATTGTATAAAAGCATTTAAAGTTGCAAAAAAAATAGGATGCAAACTTGAAGATATGAGTGCAATAACTAAATCGTTAAATATAAAAATAACGAATTGTGAACTTGGTGTTTTTGGTAAATTAGAGTTTTCTTCAAAAGATGAAAAGCTTTATGAAAAATTAAAATATGAGTATGAAAATCTTAAAATTCCTTGTGCAAATTTATGGCAAGAAGCAAGAAACTCATCTTTAAGAAATGTTGGTTCAACAGCAAAAAACTCTGATATTGAAGTAGTTTATTGTCAGCTTGGATGCTTTAGAGAGAAAAAAGGACTAAAAAATGGAAGTAAAAGTTAAAGTTTGGATTGAAGATGAGAATAATAACTTAATCTTTGGTCATGGAAAAACCGAAGTTTTAGAGTATATTGATAAAACAGGATCTATTAGCAAAGCTTCACAAGAAATAGGAATGAATTATAAAAAGGCTTGGTCACATATTAAGATATTAGAAGAGTTTATAGCAGATGATTTAGTATTAGTTAAGCAAGGAAGAGGTGAAGATAGTGGTGCTAAACTAACTTCTAAAGCAAAAGAGTTAATTAGTTTATATAAAACTTTAAATAATGATGTAAAAGCTTATTCGGAAAAAAGATTTAAAGAGTTGTTCTTAAAAGATTTTTCTATAAATATAAAAGGTTAAATATGCAAGAAAAAATGAACTATTTGGATTTTGATATTGCTATAGAAAAAAGTTTAGATTTAGTTAAAAGTACAAATCAAACTGAGTTTGTATCAATTTTTGATGCATTAAATAGAGTTTTGAGTATGGATATTATTTGTAAAAAAAATGTACCATCTTTTGATAATTCAGCTATGGATGGTTTTGCATTTAAAGCCTGTAGTTCTGGAAAAACTTTAAAAATCAAGAAAACTATATTTGCTGGAGATAAAATAGATGATAAACTAGAAAGCTTAGGCGAGGATGAGTGCTATAAAATTATGACAGGAGCTATAGTTCCATCTCTTGTAGATACTGTAATTGCTTATGAACAGTGCTTAGATATTACTGAAAATAGTGTAAAAATACCAAATGATGTAAAAATTGGGTCAAATCTTAGAATTAAAGGTGAAGAGCTAAAAGAGGGTGAAGTTATATTAAAAAAAGGTGAGTCTATAAACTCTTCAAGTATTGCAATCTTAGCTTCTCAAGGTATAAGTGTAATAGAAGTTTATAAACAAATCTCTATTGCTGTTTTATCAACTGGAAATGAGTTAAAAGAACCTTGGCAAAAAGCAGATGAAGATGAGATTTATAACTGTAATTCTATAGGAATTATTGCCCAACTAAAAGAGAAAAATTTTAATGCAACTTATTGTGGAGTTATTCCAGATGATTTAGAAAAATCAATATCTTTTATTCAAAATCTAAAAAATTATGATGTTGTAATAACAACGGGAGGTATCTCTATGGGAGATGCTGATTTTGTAGCAAAGGCATTTTTAGAAAATGGTTTAGATATAGCTTTTCACGGAGTTAATATTAAACCAGGTCGCCCTATGATGATGGGAAAAATGAATAATACTTTAGTAGTTTCTCTTCCAGGAAATCCACTAACTGCTATGATAAATATATCTTTATTTGTAATACCACTTCTTAAAAAACTTCAAGGAGATAGGGCTTTTTATCATACTTTTGTAAAAGTTATAAATAAAAGTGAATTTAAAACCAAAAAAGGGAGGACAAATATAGTTTTAGGAAAATTAGATAATTCTATTTTTGAAGTAGCAAGACAGAATAAATATGGTTCAGGAATGATTACTATTTTATATGAAAGTAATGCAATTTTTGTAACAAAAGATGAGAAATCTTTTACATCTAAAGATGAAGAGATTAAATTAGTATTACTAAATGGTGAATTTAGTGATAAAAAATCAGATTTTTTAAATTAATATAAAAAGGAAAGAGATGAAAAAGTCAGTTTTAGGATTAGGAATAAGTTTAATAGCAGCACTTGGATTAAATGCTGAAGTTTTAATGATGGCAACAACAACTAGTACAGATGATACAGGATTACTTGATTCTTTAGCACCAAAATATGAAAAAGATACGGGAAATAGTTTAAAATGGGTTGCAACTGGTACAGGAAAAGCACTAAAAATGGGTGAGAACTGTGACGTTGATGTATTATTAGTTCACTCTCCAGCAGCTGAAAAAAAATATATTGATGCAGGATTTGGTGTAAATAGACAAGAGGTTATGTACAATGATTTTATAATCGTTGGACCAAAAAACGATCCAATTAAAATTGAAGGTATGACAACAGCAGATGCTTTCAAAAAAATTGAAGATGAAAAAGTTATTTTTGTAAGTAGAGGAGATAGTTCAGGAACTCATAATAAAGAGATTTCTGTTTGGGAAAAAGTTGTACAAAATGTTCCAGAAAAAGAGTCTTGGTATTTACAATCTGGACAAGGTATGATTACTACAATTAATATGGCTGCTGAAAAAAATGGATATACATTAACAGATAGAGGAACTTGGATTAAATATGAATCACAAAAAGGTGATAATAATCCTATGAAACTAGTTGTTGAAAATGATAATGTATTATTTAACCAATATAGTGTAATTTCAGTAAATAAAGATAGATGTAAAAATGTTAAACTTGATTTAGCAAATGAGTTTGGAAACTGGATTGTAAGTGATGATGTTCAAAAGTTTATTGCTGATTTTAAACTTTTAGATAAAGCTTTATTTACACCAAATGCTAAAAAATAATTAAAGATTAAAAATGTTATTTATTGATGGTTTTAATGAAGCAATAAATCTTCTTGCAAGTGGAGATGATGGAGTTTATTCTGCAATTTATGCAACAGTTGCTGTATCATCTTGGTCAATAATTATAAGTTTAATTATTGGGCTTCCTCTTGGATTTTTGCTAGGATATTATAATTTTTATGGAAAATCTGTAATTAAAACCATCGTGGATACACTTTTAGCTTTTCCAACAGTAGTAATAGGGCTTGTAGTTTATACAAGCCTTTCTCAAGTTGGATTTTTAGGAGAGTATAATCTTCTTTTTACACAAAAAGCAATTATTATTGGACAAGTATTTTTGGGACTTCCAATAGTAATTGCTTTAACGGCTGCACAAGTTGAGATGGTAGATAAAAGAATGTATCTATCTTTGAAAGGGCTTGGTGCTAACTCTTATGAGATATTAAAAGCTACTTTATATGAAGCAAAATTTGGTTTAATGACAGCAGCTATGACAGCTTATGGAAGAATTATTACTGAAATTGGAATTTCAATGATGGTTGGTGGAAATATTAAATATTACACAAGAACTATAACTACAGCTATCTCTTTAGAAACTGGGAAAGGGGAGTTTATAACAGGAATTGCTTTAGGATTAGTGCTGTTTGCAATAGCATTAATTGTAAATATTGTTTTAGCTTTTCTTAAAAAAAGGTGGGTATCTTGAGTATTTTGTATGAGTTAAAAAATATAAAACATTATAAAGATAATAAAAAAGTTTTAGATATTGAACATTTGGTTTTAGAAAAAAATCAAATTATAGGATTTTTTGGTCCAAATGGGAGTGGAAAATCTACTCTTTTTTCACTTTTATCTTTTATTTGTAAGCCAATTTCTGGAGATCTGTTTTTAAATAATTCAAATAAAATTGATTTACAAATAAAAAAAGATATTGTATTTTTACCACAAAATCCATATTTATTAAAAAGAACAGTATTTGATAATATTGCTTATGGACTTATATTAAGAAAAGAGAAAAATAATCTGGAAGAGAAAGTAAAAGAAGCACTTTTTATCGTTGGATTAGATGAGAGTTTTGCAAAAAGAAAATGGAGTCAGCTTTCAGGTGGTGAAGCCCAAAGAGTAGCACTTGCTGCAAGGTTGATATTAAAACCAAAAATTTTAATACTTGATGAACCAACTTCTGGAGTTGATACAAATTCAGCACAATTAATAAAAGAAGCAATTTTAATTGCTAAACAAAAATATAATACTACAATTTTGGTTTCAAGCCACGATTATAATTGGCTAAATCATATAAGTGATAAAAAAATTGCACTTTTTCAAGGTTATGTTTTTGAAAATAAAAATATAAATTTACTTTTTTCTCCTTGGCAAAAAGATAATAATGGAGATTTAGTAAAAGTTTTTATGGATAATCAAAGATTAGTAATTCCAAATAGTAAAAATAGAAAAAGAGACTCTATTTTGATGATAAATTCAAAAGATATAAAATTTATAAAAGATGAGAATATATCTGAAAACTCACTTTTAGGAACAGTTTCTTCAATATCTCAAGATGAGGATGAAAACTGTTTACAAGTTGAATTTCTTGTAGGTGGAGTTACTTTTAATATAATAATTGAAAAATATAAAATGAATGATTTAAGTTTAATACCAGGTGAAAAAACAGGTGCATATTTTGATTTTGATAATATAAAGTGGCTATAGATTTATAAGATTAAAATAATATTTAAAGTAGAATTAAAATAAAAAGGAGAAATTATGTTTATTAGACTAAATGAAAGAGTTTATTTAAACTTTTCAAAAATAACTAGAGCAAAAATTGACCATGTAGAAGATGGAATAAGGGTTAGATTTTATGAAGGAAAAGATCAAGTTGCAAAATCAAAAAGATTTGATACTATTGAAGATGCAAATAAGTGGTTCGAAGAGTTAGTTAAACCTTTTAATAAGTAAAGATAAAAATTGTATAAATTTAATCATACTCAATACAATAAAATAGATTTTGATTTTGTAAGTTTGAAAGATTTTTCTCTTGATAGTTTAGAAGGAATTGAAGCAAATACAAGCTTTTTAAACCTTCAAAACTCTTTTGAAAATCGTTTTTCTTTTTCAAAAACTAAAACTTTTTCTTTCTCAAAAGAGGGATTTTTAGCACTTTTTATAGAATTAAGACAAAATTATAAAGATACAAAAATAGCTGTTTGTGAAAGTGAAAGTGAAGCACTTATAGAAGCATATAAAATATATAAAGAGTTAGGTTTTGAAATAAAATTAATACCTTTAAATAAAGATGGAAGTGTAAATAAGAATGAAATAAAAGAAGCAGAAATTGATTTTTTATTTATTTCATCTTATGTTATGGATACATTTTACATAACAGATTTAAAAGAGATAAAAACTCTTACAAATGCAAAAATAGTATCAAATGCAAGTGCAGATTTTTCAAACTATAGTGATGCAGTATATTTTGATAACTATAAACTAAGTGGATACTCTTTGAATGCAGTATTGCTTTTTAATGATAATCTATTCTTAGAAAATAGTTTAGGTTTTATTGATACAATTTCTATGAAAATTTGCTATGAAGCAATAAATAAACAAACTTTTAATAACAGTTTAAAAGATGTTTTTTTAGAAAAACTTATTGAAAAATTTAAAGATGACATCTATTTCTTTGTAGATAATAGTAAAACTCTTCCATTTACCTTACATATTGCACTTAAAAACATAAAAGCAAGAGAACTTATTAGAACTTTGGTTTTTGATAATATTTATTTATCAAATGGTGAAGGGTGTAGTTTAGGACTTTCAAAACCATCAAGAATAATTCAAGCTATGGGATATGATGAAACTACAAGTAGAAATGCTTTAAGCTTTAGTTTCAAAGAAGATTTAACAATAGAAGAGATAAATAAAATTATAAATAAAATCTATACAAAATATTTACAGATAAAAATTATGAATTAAATAGTCTGGATTTTAGATACACTTAAAAAAGAAAATTTATGCCACTAAATAGAAGTACAGAAAATATAAAGCTTTTATATGTAGAAGATGATGAAATTGCAAGAGAAAATGCAGTTGAGTATCTTGAAAACTATTTTAATACTATTTATGAAGCTTCAAATGCAATTGATGCTTTGAAATTATATAAAGAGCATAAACCAAATATCATAATTAGTATAATACCCCAAAATGTCAAGACAATTTTTTCTAAATCTTTATTCCTTTAAA
>CANRCH010000004.1 GCA_947629065.1 uncultured Aliarcobacter sp. | reverse complement strand
GTTGCTACTTTTATAGAGAACGATTTTGGTACATCAAGTGCCAGAGTTTTAGTTTATAATAATATTTGGTATGAAATCGTAATGGTTCTTACAACTATAAATCTAATGGGAATTATCTATAGATTTAAAATGTGGAAAAATCTTCCAAGATTTTTATTTCACTTTGCCTTCGTTGTAATTTTAATTGGTTCAATAATAACTAGATATTTTGGATATGAAGGTGTTATGCAAATTCCAGAAGGACAAACTGTAAACTCTATGAGTTCGCTTGAGCCTTACTTACAAATAACTGTACAAAAAGATGGAAAAACTATAGCTTATGATGAGATGGAAAAGGATTTTACAGCTTTAATGCCATCTGTAAACAAATTTTCAAGAAGTGTAAACTTTGATGGAAAAACTTTAAAAGTTGATTACAAAGATTATATGTTTGCAAAAAAAGAACAAGCTAGTATGGGACTTTTAAGTGTTAGTGCATCTTTAGATGGTGTTTCACAAGAGACAAGACTTCCTGGAAACAGAGGTCAAATTGGAGTTTCTAAAGAGCTAGAGTTTGGTGAATACAATGTTATTTTAGAATATGGTTCAAAATTTATGCCTTTACCACTAGCAATTAGATTAAATGAGTTCCAACTTGATAGATATCCAGGTAGTATGAGTCCATCATCTTATGCGAGTGAAATTACAGTTATAAAAGATGACAAAACTTATGATTATAGGATTTTTATGAATAGAACTTTAAGTGAAGGAAACTATCTATTTTTCCAAAGTTCATACTTCCCTGATGAAACAGGAACTGTACTATCTGTAAATAATGACCCAGGAAAATGGCCTACATATTTAGGTTATTTTTTACTAACTCTTGGGCTATTTTTAAACTTCTTTGATAAAAAATCAAGATTTAGAAAACTTACAAAATATGTAAGCCAAAAAAACCTAGCTATATTTTTACTAGCTATATTTTTAAGTACGTCTACATCTTTAAAAGCAGATGAAAATACAAATAATACAGCAAAAGAAGAAGTTGTAGCAGTTGAAGAGGAGAGTTTAGAAGATGTAGTTGCATATTTAAACACTCTAAAAGATGGTTCAAAAGAAAGTGCCAATAAATTTGGGCATTTAGTTGTTCAAGGACACGATGGAAGAATGAAGCCACTTGCATCTTTAAATAGAGAAATAGTTCAAAAATTATCAGGAAAATCTACATTTTTAGGAATGGATGCAAACCAAATTGTTTTAGGAATGCTTTCAAGACCTGACATTTGGCAACAAGTAAAAATCTTAAAAATACAAACTCCAAAGTTAAAGAAATTTTTAAATATTCCTGAAGCTGACAAATATGTAGCATTTAATGATATTTTTAATGAAAATGGATATTTACTAAAAGATGAAGTTGAAAAAGCACAACTTACAAAACCTATTGAAAGAGGAACTTACGAAAAAGATTTAATCAAACTTGATGAAAAAGCAAGTATTATTTACTCTGTATTTACTGGAAGTTTATTAAATATTTTCCCAAAAGTTTATGATAGTGCTGAAAATGATGATAATAATAAATGGTACTCTCCACTTGAAGCTTTAAGCACTTTTACAGGTGAAAACCAAAAGGCTATTCAAAGTGCTGTTCAAGGTCTTATGAACTCACTAGTTGATAACAACTGGGAAAGTACAGATAGATTTATAAATTTAATATCTATGTATCAAGAAAGAGCTGGTTCAAAAGTTATTCCAAATAAATCAAAAATTGATGCAGAGATTACATTTAATAATCTTGATATATTTTTCAACCTTACACTAGCATATTTACTTGTTGGATTTATTATGCTTGTTTTAGCTTTTGTAGTTATATTTAAACCTGATTTCAAAGCTACTAAAACAACAAATTTCTTCTTTGTAATATTATCAATTCTATTTGCTATTCAAACATTTGGAATGGGATATAGATGGTATCTTTCAGGTCACGCACCTTGGAGTGATATTTATGAAACTTTAGTTTATATCTCTTGGTCTGCTGTTTTTGCTGGAGTTGTATTCTTTAGAAAATCACTTCTTGCACTTAGTGCTGCAGTTATTATGGCTGCAATATTTATGTTTACAGCACACTTAACAGATGTTGATCCGCAAATCACAAATCTTGTTCCAGTTTTAAAATCATACTGTCTAACAATTCACGTATCAATTCTAACAGCATCTTATGGATTCTTTGGACTTAGTGCAATTTTAGGTTTCTTAACTATAATTATGTATATTTTTAGAAAAAATAGACCTCACTTAGATGATATTATTAAACACGTTGCAGCTATTAATGAAATATCTTTAATTATAGGTCTTGCATTTATTACTATTGGAAACTTCCTTGGTGGAGTTTGGGCAAATGAGTCTTGGGGAAGATATTGGGGATGGGATCCAAAAGAGACTTGGGCTTATGTTTCAATCGTAGTTTACGCAATAGTTCTTCACTTAAGATTTGTTAAATCATTAAATACACCTTATGTGTTAAGTGTTGCTTCACTGCTAGCATTTAGCTCAATTATGATGACATATCTTGGAGTAAACTTCTATTTATCTGGAATGCACTCTTATGCAACAGGAGATCCTGTACCATTTCCAACATGGGCATATATTACAATTTCAATTGCAATTCTTGCAATAATTCTTTCATACAAAAATAGAAATTTAAAAGATTTCACACAAGAAGATAACAAATAAAAAGGGCGAAAGCCCTTTTTTACTTTAAAGGATAAAAATGTCAAATATTATTGATATATTTAAAACAATTACAAAAATTCAAAGATGTTCAGGAAACCACACTCCTTTCATAGATTTTATGCAAGATTTCGCAAAGAAACATAACTACTTATGCTTAATTGATGATGCAAAAAATATTCTTTGTAAACAGAATAATTCAGAATCAAAACTAATTTTACAATCGCACTACGATATAGTTTGTCTTGAGTGTAATAAAATCCCAACAATTATTGAAGATGGTGATATTTTAAAGGCACTTGATTCAACTTTGGGTGCTGATAATGGAATGGGATGCTCTTATATGCTAGGGCTTATGCAAGAGGGTTTTGATTGTGAATTTTTATTTACAAGTGATGAAGAGATTGGCTTAATAGGTGCAAATAATTTAAGCCTAGAAATAAATTCTAAATATATGCTAAATCTTGATAGTGAAGAAGAAGGTGAAATTTGTATTGGTTGTGCTGGTGGAGTTGATATAAAAGCAAGTTTTTCAAATAAAAAAATAGTAGCAAATAGTGATAATTTAGATCTTTATGAAGTAAGTATAAGTAATCTAGCAGGTGGACATAGTGGAGTTGATATAGATAAAAACATTCCAAATGCTATAAAACTTTTAATTGAATTTATTGTGCAAAATGGTGCAAAAGTTCTAGATATAAATGGAGGTGAACGAATCAACTCAATTCCAGCAAATGCAAAAGCAATTATTGCTAGTAATTCTTTTCCAAAATCAAATAACGATTTAATAAAAATAGAAAAAATAGATACAATTTGTGAACATTTTGTAGAATTTGACAACTCACTTTTTAACTATTTAAACTCTTTTAAAAATGGAGTTAGAGATTTTAATACTACTTTAAATGTTGTAGAAGACTCTATAAATCTGGCACTTATAAAAACAACGCAAGATGAGATAATTGTAGAATTTAGTGCTAGGTCTATGAAAAATGAAAACTTACAAAATCTAAAGAATGAGACAAAAAATGATTTAGAAGATATTGGATGCAGTGTTGAAACTTATGGAAAATATAGTGCGTGGACACCTGATATAAATGATTTTACAAACAAAGTTTTAGATACTTATAAAACCTATAATAGTGATGCAAAACTTCAAGCAATACACGCTGGTTTAGAGTGTGCAGTTTTTAAAGAAAAATTTCCTAATCTAAAAATAGCCTCAATTGGACCAACAATCAATTTTCCTCACTCAAAAAAGGAACAAACAAGCATAAAATCTTGTGAAACTCTATATAAAATAGTAAAAGATATAGTAAAAAGTGTATAATTAAAATAAAAGGGAAGTTTTTAGTGGATTTAAATAGTTTAGCAAAAATTGTTGTCGAAAATATAAATAGTGCAATTTTAGTAGTAAAAGATAAAAGTATTGTTTTTTCAAACAGTGCTTTTTTAAATATTTTTAATTTAGATTCACTAAATGATTTTATAGAAGATGAGAGTTTTTTCGATAAAATTTCAATAAACAACTCTCAAATAGAGCTAAATAAAAAAGAGTTTACAACTCAAATTATCTCTAAAAATGAATATCATATAGTAATATTAAATGATATTAGCCATGAAAAAGAGCTACAAAAAAAGATAAATAGTATTCTATTTATTGATACATTAACAAAATTCCCAAATAGAGCAAAACTAATTGATGAACTACAAAACAGTAGCATTAATATATCTTCAATTTGCTTGTTTAATATAAGTGCATTTAAAGAGATAAACGATTTTTATGGTCATAAAACAGGTGATTTTATTTTAAAAGCCGTTGCTGATTTTATAAACCAGAAAATTTTACATTATAAAACTATTACTCTATATAAATTCCCTTCTGATAATTACTGTTTAGTTGCAAATAACATAAATGAAGATGATTTTACAAATCTTGTAAAAGATATTTTACAAAGTGTTGATGAAAAAATCTTCCATTATGAAAACCATGAATTAGATGTAAGACTAAATGCTGGAATATCTTTTTCACAAAAAAACAACAAACTAATCACTGCTGATATTGCACTTCAAACAGCTAAAAAAAGCAATGAAGATTTTATTATATTTTACGAAGAGCTTGATAAATTTCAAGAGTATGAAAACAATATGCTTTGGACAAAAAAACTAAAAGCAGCTTTTTTAAATGATAGCATTGAGGTGTTTTATCAACCATTAATAGATAATAATACTCTAAAAGCAACAAAATATGAGTGCTTAGTTAGATTAATTGATGAAGATGGTAAGGTAATATCTCCATTTTTCTTTTTAGATATTTCAAAAAAATCAAATCAATACACAAAACTTACAAAAGTAGTAATTGAAAAAGCATTTAAAAATTTTGAAAACTTACCTTATGAATTTTCGTTAAATATCTCTTATGAAGATGTTGAAAAAGATGATTTTCTACCATTTATAAAATCTATGCTTGAAAAATACAAGGTTCAAAATAGAGTTATATTTGAAATATTAGAAGATGAAAATATAAAAAACTACTCAATTTTAATATCTTTTATTGACCAAATAAAAGAGCTTGGATGTAAAGTTGCAATAGATGATTTTGGAAGTGGTTATTCAAATTTTGAGCATATTTTAAAAATGAATGCCGATTATTTAAAAATAGATGCTTCTATTATAAAAAATATTGCAAAAGATAAAAACTCATATAAAATTACAAAAACTATAATAGAGTTTGCAAAGAGTTTAAATTTACAAACAATTGCTGAATATGTTGAAAATAAAGAGATATTTGAAATAGTTAAAAGTCTTGGGGCTGACTATTCTCAAGGGTATTATTTCTCTGCACCTTTAGAAAGACCTGATTTCGAAATATGATTTAATATTATTTTGATATAATAAAGTACCAATCTAAGGGGTTTATTATGAAAGTTTTAAAAATATCTCTTTATTCAATAGTGTCACTATTTGTTCTTTATATCTTGGCTGGTTTTTTTCTACTACCAAAAATATTAAAATCTCAAGCAGAAACTTTAATCGAAGAGAATCTTTATGCAAAAGCAAAGATAGAAAAAATAGAGTTTAATCCACTACTTTTAAAACTAAATATTCATAATTTTTTATTAAATGACTTAAATGATGAGAAACTAGCATTTTTTAAAGAGCTTGAAGTTGAGCTAGGAATTTTTAAATCTTTAGAACAAAAGCACTTTAGAGTTGAATATATCTTACTTGATAATCTATTTTTAAATATTATTCAAGATAAAAATGGCGAACTAAATCTTGCAAAGCTTCTAAGAGAAAATCCTAAAAATCACGAAATAGAAGAAACAACTAATCAAGTTGAAAATGATTCATCAAACGATATCGCTTTTTTACTTGCAAAGATTGATTTAAAAAACATAAATATTGATTTTACTAGCCAAAATATTGAAAAAGATTTTAATCTAAATTTACGAGATTTAAACTATACAATCTATGATTTAGGAACTTTTAAAAACTCTCTTTCATCAAATAATTTGAAGTTAAAAATAAATGAAAACACAGACCTTACAATAAAAGGTGCTTTTAATTTAAACCCATTTAAAGCTTATGGTGAGATAAAAATAGATGATTTAAGACCAAAAGAGCTTATTGATTATGAGAAAAATCTATTTAATTTTGATATAAATAAAGATGCAAACTTAAATATAGTTTTAGATTACTATTTAGAGATAAAAGATAGTTTAGCACTATATTTAAGCACTCAAAAACTTGAATTAAACAATTTGAATTTAATCCAAAAAGAAAAAAATATCGCATCTTTAGAAAAACTTGATATAAAAAGCTTTAATTTTGATTTAGAAAAACAAGAGATTTTCCTTGAAAATATTGATATAAAAAATCTAAACTCAAATATGATTTTGGATGAAAAAGGTATTAATTTCGCAAATTTAATTAATAGTACAGAAGAAGATGAAGTTACAGAAGAAAAAAAGGATGAAAAACCTTGGATAGTAAATCTAAAAAATATAAATGCAAATGCAAACTTCTCTTTTGATGACAAAATAAATAACTCTAAAACAAAAGTTGATAACATTATTTTAAATACACAAAGTTTAAATATTATCAACTCTAATATTGATTTAAATGGTGCAAATTTATCAACAAAAAACATATCTTATAAAGATATCAAAAATGCTTTAGAACTATCTAGTCTTGATACAAAAATAGTTCTTGATAGTATGAAATTAGCTGATAAGAAAATAAACTTTTCAAATATAGAGTTAGAAAAAAATGGCTTTAATTTTATTGAAAAAAAATCAAAACTAGATATAAAAAACCAAAATCTAAAATCTAGTTTTAAAAATCTTGAAATCACAGATGATATAAAAATAGAAAATTCAAAAATTGCTTTAAATAATCTATCTTTTAAAGAAAATTCAAATCTATTAGATATTTCAAGCAAAAATATAGATATGAATCTTTCAAATTTTATGTTTGATAAAAATTCAAATTTAACTATTTCAAACTCAAAACTAAATAGTTCAAGTTTTATTTTTAAAGATATTAAACAAAAATTAAATATAAATTTAGACAAAATATCTACAAATTTAGATGCTTTTTCACTTGATAGTAAATCAAATATAAAAGTAAAAAGTGCAAATATAAAAAACCCAAATCTAAAGTTTGAAGATATTAATAATAAATTATCTTTAGATGTAAAAAATACAAATATAGATTTAAATTCATTAGTTTTTGATAGTAATTCAAACTTAAATATCTCTAAATTAAATTTAAGTAAACCTTCCATAAATATGCTTGATGCACAAAACAATCTAAAGCTTCTTGCAAATGATATAAATTTAAGTATAAATGATTTTAAACTAAAAAATAGCGATATATTTTTAGGAAATATAAAACTTTTAAATCCTAGTATGAATTTTGTAGATTTATCATCAAATATGAAAATTAAAACAAAAAATATTGATTTAAACTTGCAAAAAGTTATTAGCAAAGCAAACTTTTTTAAGATTGAAAAGTCTATTTTAAAAGATCCATATATTAGTATAGCACTAGCAAAATCTACAAATACACAAAAAGATGATGAAGCAAAAAAAGAGGAAAATAGTAATAAAAATATAGATTCTAAAGAGAAAAAATCTAATTTTAGATTTAATTTAGGACCTGTTGATATAAAGAATCTTACTTTAGATTTTGAAGACAATAATCTAAATCCACCATTTAAAACTACAATTTCAAAATTAAATGGTGCAATTTCTGAAGTTAAAAGCAAAAAACAAAGTTCTGAATTAGAGATAAATGGTGTTGTAGATAAATATGCAACTGCAAAAATAACTGGAACTGTAAATCCAAATGATATAAAGTTTTTAACAGATATAAATCTGAAGATAAAAAATATCTCTATGAGTAGTTTCACACCTTATAGTGCAAAATTTGTAGGAAGAAATATTGATGATGGGAAGCTTGATTTAGACCTTTATTATAATATTCAAGAATCAAATTTAAAAGCAAAAAATAATATCCTAATCAAACAATTAAAATTAGGACAAAATGTAGAGAGTCCAGATGCTGTATCTTTACCACTTGATTTAGCAATAACTTTACTTGAAGATAGTTCAAATGTAATTGATTTAAATCTTCCAATAAGTGGGAATATTGATGATCCACAGTTTAGTGTTGCTAGTATTGTATGGAAAGCTTTTGTAAATCTTATTACAAAAGCTATTACTTCGCCATTTTCTCTAATATCTTCACTATTCAATTTTAGTGAAGATGATATAAAAAGTGTAGATTTTGAACTAAAAGAGTATGATATTACACCTTTACAAGAAGAAGTTTTAGATAAGATTTCACAAATTTTAGAAACAAAAGATGAACTAGCAGTTAATTTTACAAAAGCCTTTGTATATGAAAAAGAGGATATAAAAGTAGCTACAAAAAGAGAAGAAAATATAAAAGAGTATTTAGAAAAAGAGAAAAATATCTCACCAAAACAGATAATATTTTCAAATGAGACAAAAAGCACAAGTTCAAACTTCGATGTAAAAATTGTACCTATAAAATAAATTTATATAATAATTATAAATTTGACTTATAATTTAAATATTGATACTATCATAGAATAATTTTAAATCTAGGATAGTATCATGAAAACAAAAATATATTTAGGATTCATTTTAGGTGTAATTGCATTTTTAATCTATGAATCTTTAAACAAATCTACTAATGATCCAAAATCAAAAAGATTGGATTGCCTAAAACAGGTAACAAGTTTTGAAAAACTTTATGAAAAAGAGTTAAAAAAAGATGCAATAAATGCTCTTTTAGATGGAAACTACACAAAAAAATCAAAAATAGAGTACTCAAAACTTATGAAAAGTAAACTTGTAAATATTATTAGTGTAGATGATTTTGATAAACTTGTGGAAGATATTCTTAAATCAAAAATAAAAAGTGACAAAAATCCATCAGAAAATTCACTACTTATTGATTACTATATTTACGAAAATGACAAAGCTGATAGCAATAAAAAGAATAAAGATGCCCTACTTTATGCAGGTTATATAGTTTTTGAGTTCTTTTATAGTGATAAAAAAGTTTATAAAGTACAGATTGATTATTTAAATGATGATGCAAGTGATTTAGAAAAAAGAGTTCAATGTGCTATTGACTCTTTTTTATCACTATAAATTAAAAGTGAAAAACTTGGTTTTTACCACTGTTTTTTGCTTTATATAAAGCATCATCTGCTTCTTTTAGCATATCATTATGGCTTAACTCTTCACTTGGAATAAGTGAACTAAGCCCTAAACTAATAGTTACAATATTTTCTACTCCTGATCTTTTATGAGGTATTCTTAGATTATTAACTCTTCTTATCATCTCATTTGCAATTTTTATTGCATCATCTTTAGAAGTATTTGGTAATATTACAACAAACTCTTCTCCACCATATCTTGCAACTAAATCATGAGATCTTTTTAAACTATTTTTAATTTCAGTTGCAACTAGCTGTAAAACTTCATCTCCTTTTTGATGTCCATAAGTATCATTATAATTTTTAAAAAAATCAATATCAATAAAAAGAAGAGATAAATACTTTTGATTTCTTAAACAATATCTCCACTCTCGATCTATTACTTGTTCAAAATATCTTCTATTTGCAATTTGAGTTAAGGAGTCAATATATGCCAAAGATTCTAGCTTCTCTTTGATTATCTCTTCTGCTTCAATCTCATTTTTCAAAGATATATATCTTCTTCTTTGTAGGAAAAATAGACCAGGAATTGAAGATACAATAAGCATAATATATAGTGCAAAAATTAGCTTTGTATTTTCATAAAAATGTCTTAAAACCTTATCATATTCTCTACTTACTGCAAAATATAATGGTGCATTTATATCTAAATCTTCAACCTCTAAAGCTTTAAAAGTAACTATTCCTTTATATTTTAAGTTTGTTGCAAAATCCATATATACAGTAGATTTTTCTTTACTTTTTAAATATTTATGAAACAATGTTCCCTCTTTATTTATATTTTTTCCCTCTAAGCCTTCAAGCTTTGGTTCAGTTAAAAAAAGTACTCCATTATTATGAATGATTGATATTCTCATATCCTCTGCATAACTAATTGAAGATAAAAACTTTTTAATTTCAGTTGGCTCAAAAGTTGCTATTACAACTCCTGCAAACTCTTTGTTTTCATCTTCTAATACAACTCCAGCATTTATAGTCCAAACATCTAAAACCGATTTAAATGGTGGATTTAAAAATAGTAAATTTTTATTATTACTATTTTTCATATATTGAAAATACTCTCTATCTTTATAGTTGTATTTAAATAATTCATCCCTATTTGTCATAATAACATCTGCATTTTTATCCAATATTATCAAAGTTCTAAAACTTGGAAGAACTTTTGTAAATTCCATTAGATGATTTTGGATATGCTTTTTATTTTCTCTACTTTCAAAGTCATTTTTAATACTTAACAGAGCTTGGTTAATTGCTTTTATATCTTTGGCTAAACTATTATTTAAAATTTTTGCTTGAGTGAAAAGCCTATTTTTTTCGCTACTTAAAATATAATTTTTTTCTATATACTGTGGATATGCTACTAAAATAAAGAGTATTGCTAATGAAAAAATTAGTAAAAACCACTCTATTTTATAGCTATTTATCTCACTTTTTAATTTTTGTTCCCTTGTTTTTATGGTCATTTTATAGTATCTCTTTTCTTAACTCTTCATTTGATTTTATACTTAAAAGTGCAGGAGCTACATCTAAACAAGTTTTTGCACCAAAATCCCCTTTTTGTGCAAGTCTATATGTAGCTCTTGTATATGCAACTAACACGCTAGCTGTAAACTCTGGGTTACTTTGTAGTTTTAATGAATACTCTATTACTTGATTTGTATTAGAACTACTACTTCCACTTCTAATTACAAATCCACCATGTGGCATAGCTTGATGATTTTTATCAAACTCTTCTTGAGATATGAAATTTACGATAGTTTCATAAGGCTCAAAATAGTTTGGCATAGTTTTAATCTCATTTTCTATTTTTTTAGCATCTGCACCATCTTGCAGTACTACAAAACACTCTCTTAGATGCTTATCTTTAGTGCCTAATTCTGGTCTAGCTCCACTTCTTACAAGCTCTATTGCTTTTTCTGATGGAATTGTATATTGAACTCCAGCTTTTACGCCTTCAACTCTTCTAACTGCATCTGAATGCCCTTGGCTTAAACCTTTTCCCCAAAAAGTATAAGTATCTCCATCTGGTAATAAAACTTCACCAAAAAGTCTATTTAAAGAGAACATTCCAGGGTCCCATCCAATAGAAATCATTGCTACTTTTTTACTATTTTTAGCAACACTATTTACACTTGCAAAATATTGTGGGATTAAGTTGTGATTATCATAACTATCAACTGTATTAAAATATTGCACAAATTCAGGCGTTTGCACAGGTAAATCATCTTTAGATCCACCACATAAAATTAATACATCAATATCGTTTTTGTAGTTTAAAATATCATCTATTTTATAAGCTTTTGTAGTTTCAAAAACTGTTTTAAAACTATTTGGTTCTCTTCTTGTAAATACACCAAAAAGTTCCATATCAGGGTTTTTTGATAAAGAGATTTCAACACCTCTTCCTAAGTTTCCATATCCAACTATTGCTACTTTTATTTTATTACTCATACTATTCTCCAAAAAATTATTTATAATTAAAAATTCAAGATTATATTTTACAATAATAAAAATTTATAGCACTTAAGAGAAACAGTTTCTCTTAAGTATTTTTAGTTTTGGCAGTTGATTTCTCTAACTCTATCAAGTCCATTAAATACAAGGTTTATGTTAGTTTCTATATCTTGAGTAGTTTTAAATATCTCATCATTTGAAGCATTTTCAGAGTATAAATTTATAGTTTTTTGAACTAAAATGTGTACAAGTTCATGTGATTTTACTAAATCTTTCCACTCTTTTGTTTGTGCAAAATTTCTATTACTATTTGTATTTAACCATTTTCCTAAGTTACAACTATTATGGTCTGTTACAGTACAAGTATGCCCTATTTGGCACTCTGAGAAATTTACATTTTTGAAGTTTATATGATCAGATTTTAATCTATTTATATCAATAATCATAGATGTATCACAAATTCTTTTTTCAGCATTTTTATCAAAAGATGTTTGACTAATTGTTTGTTCTAACTCAGCTGCAAGTCTTTGTGTTTGAGATGCCATTTGACTAATATTTGAAGCTAAGTTTGCATTTCTTTGTGTTGCTTGATCAAGGCTATTTACAGTTGAAGTTATTTGACTCATTGCCATTTGCTGCTCTTTACTTGCATTTGCAACATCATCAATTAAACTAATTGTAGTATTAATATTTTCATTTAACTCATTAAATCCTTCAATCATATCTTCAGTGATATCTTTTCCTTCTTTTGCTTTTGATGTAGCATTTTCAACTATTGTTTTAATTGAGTTCGCAGCTTCAGCGCTTCGTGATGCTAGATTTCTTACCTCTTGTGCTACAACTGCAAACCCTTTTCCAGCTTCTCCTGCAGTTGCTGCTTCAACAGCTGCATTTAAGCTTAAAATATTTGTTTGGAACGCAATATTATCAATAATAGTAATTGCTTCACTAATTTCAATTACTTGCTTATTTATCTCATCCATTGATAGTGCCGTTTTACTAGCAAGTTCTTTTCCAAGTTGTGTAGATTTTGTAACATTTTGTGCATATCTTGCCATTTGAGTAGCATTTTCACTACTTCTAGTAATTGTTGCACTAATCTCTTCAATTGCAGCTGCTGTTTCTTCAAGCGAAGCTGCTTGAGAGTTTGAAGATTCACTTAAACTATTTGAAGCACTTGCAAGTTCTTCAGAACTTGTTGTTAAGTTATTTGTAGATTGATCAATCAAACACATAATCTCATTTATACTGCTTTGTGTAACTTTTATTCCACTTAATAGTGATGCAATAATTCCTGTTACATTTTTAACTTCTGGTATTTTTTGATCATATTTTGCATTTGATAAAGATACTAGTGCATTGCTCACAACTAAAAGATTATCTTCTGTTTTCTCAATCATTATATTAATCTCTTCAATTAAAGAGTTTACACTATTTGAGTTTGCCTTTCCTATTACTTTATCGTTAAATAGTCCTGCATTTACTTTTTCAATAATGCATTTTGCTTCATCAATAACTTTTTGATCTTGAATTAATCCTTTTTCAATAATCTCTAAATAGTTATTAAAGCTTTTTGTAACATCTCCAATCTCATCATCATTTACAATCTCAATTCTATTTGCATTTGAGCTTGAATCATTTGCAACACTATCAATACTATTTTTTAATTTTAAAATTGGATTTAAAATATTATTTTTCATATTTATTAAAGATAAAATCATAGTAAATATAAGTGCAACAACTAAAATTATAAGTGCAACCCAAATTAGTTTTGAAGCTTGTGCAATAGCTGTTTGAACACTTTGTACTGGCTCACCAACTAGCACAATTCCTAGTTTTTTACCTGAAAAATCTTTTACATCTTCAAAAGTGTAAAAATACTCTTTTGAAATTAGATATTTCTCTTTTAGTAATTTATTAAAATCTATATTTTTAATATCACTTAAAAAGTTATCATTTCTAAATTTTTGTGAGATTAAATAGTTATTTAATTTATCTTCATCTTTTATTTTTGCAGTTGCTAAACTAGCATCCATTAGAAGTAAAAATGCTTTATTCTCCTTATCAAAATCTATTGCAACAGAGTTAATTCCTTGCATAAACTCTAAAGACCCAACATGAGAACCATCATTAAAAATAGGTACAACTGCCCTTAGACTTAATCCATCATTTCCAATTTCAAAACCATTTACAGCAACTTTTTCTTTATTTACTTTTACAACACTATTTCTAAAAGAGCTTAAATCATCTCCAAAATCGCTACTCTTCCAAGATCTCAAAAATGAGTGATTATCTTTTGTGTGAATGTGTAGTTGAATGTTTTTAAAAGGTGTTGATTCTTTCATACTACTTGATAATCTTGAAACAGTTCTAATTGCCAAATCTCTATCATAGTTTGCAAGTGCTTCTTGAATATTTGAATCATTTGCAACTGAAATTGCATTTGAAATACCAACATCTAATTTTGAACCAATTCTTAGATTTGCACTATTAACTAGATTTGCTTGAACATCGTTATAAACCTCTTGTGTTAAGTTATTTTTATAGATATTTAAAACCAAATACCCAATAATTAAAACAGCAAAAGTAATTACAACATTTACTAAAGTAAACTTTTTTCCAATAGTCATTCTCTTCCCTTTTGTTTTGATAATAATTATTTTATTAAAATTACTTATTATTTTTGCTTAAAGTATTTTAATATTATATATAGATACCCTAAAACATAAGGAAAAATAGAAGATATTATAGACTTAAAGTTAATAAAATTCAGTACACTCCATTTAATTCTTATGAGAAATAACTCCTACTTCGTTTGCTAAATCTTTTTGAGTAGTAGTTTGGTTTAATCTTCTTAATACTTGTAAACCTAGCTCTTGCAAGTACTTGTTCCCCTTATATTATTTTATTAATATTCCATTTAGATTCAAAGTTTGAATTATATGAAATTATCACTTACTTTATCTATTTTTCAGAAATTAAACAATTATTTATTATAAAAAAATTCTTTTAAAACTTCAGAAAAACTAAAAAAGAGTCTCAATTAATCCTTCATTATGAAAAATTTGATAATATACTCAAAATTTTCAAAAGGGATATTATGCAAAACAAAAAATTATTAATCAGTTCTTCTTTAATAGTTATTTTTTTACTATTTCTAGCTGTTTTTTCATATAAACAAAATGTTGCACACAAAGTTGTAAGTCAAGATGAAAATATTTTAACAAGAGATTACTCTTTTACAAAAGGTAAAAATCAAAAAAATGTAAGTATTGTTGAGTTTATAGATCCTGAGTGTGAATCATGTGCTGTGTTTAATGAGTATTTAAAAGATGTTTACAAAAATTTTAGTGATGAAATTCAAATCACATATAAATATATTCCAAACCACAAAAACTCAAAGTTTGCAATCAAGATTTTAGAAGCTTCAAGAGAACAAAATCTATATAATGAAGTTTTAGACTCTATGCTAAAATATCTTCCTGTTTGGGCTACACACAACAAAGAAAAACCCGAACTTCTTTGGGATATTTTAAAAGATATTCCAAATATTGATTTAGAAAAAATAAAAGTTGATATGCAAAATAGCAAGATTGATGATATTATAAATCAAGATTTAAATGATGCAAAAAAACTAAAAGTTAGAGGAACTCCAACAATTTTTATAAATGGCAAAATTCTTGATAGACTATCTTCAAATGCATTAAATGATGCAGTTGAAAATGAGATTTATAAATAATGGAGTATTTATTAGCATTAAGTTTAAGTGCTTTTTTCACAGTTTTATATTTTTATTTTAAAGCAAATAAAATAAGAAATGTAAAATCAAAATATATTAAAAAAAGTGAAATTATAGAAGCTTATGAAAATGAACTTTTAGAGATTTTAAAAAATTCAAATCCAAGTGACAAAGTTACTTTAAAAATTGAGTTTTTAAAAAAAGTAAACCAAGAATTAGCTTTAAATATCTTTTTTGAAAAAGATGAGATAAAACAAGTTTTAGAAAAATTATCAAAAATGGAGTGTTAAATGAGAAAAATATTATATTCAAGCCTTATTGCTTGTGCTTTTTTATTTTCTGCTTGTGATTCAAGCGGACAAATAGATTCAAGTGTAATTACAAAAAATAAAATCAAAGAGAAAGAGTTTGTAGCACAAAACTTTACTCTTGTAACTGTTGATGAAAAATTTATTCCAGTAACTAGCACAAAAGAAGGGCTTGATTTTGATGAATTTAAAGGTAAAAAAGCAGTTTTAATAGATATTTTTGCAACTTGGTGTCCACCTTGTATTGAGTCTTTACCTATGTTAAAAGAGTTAAAAGAGAAGTATAAAGATGAGTTTGAGATTGTTTCAGTTCTATTTCAAGATGATATTAGTGTTGAAGATATGAAAGCTTTTATAGAAAAACACGATATTAACTATCCAATTACGATGGGTGATGAAAATGCTAGATTTGCAGATGAGTTTAATGTAAAAAAAGTTCCTGAAATGTTTTTGTTTTCAAAAGAGGGAAAATTTGTTAATAATTTTGTAGGTAAAACTACAAAAGAGAAGCTTGAAAATTTTATTGAGATGGCTATAAGAAATTAAAATCTTATAGCCTTTTAATTTAAGAAAGAAAAATTTATGAATATTGAACTTATATTAACTTTGGTTTTAATAGTTGTTTTGATAGTTTTATTTATATATTTTAATAGTAAAAGTATAATAAAAAAGACTCAAACAAAGCTAGATGTTTTAAACCACTACAAAAAAACTCTTTTAAAATTATTAGAAGAGAATAAAGATAACAAAGATTTACAAGAAACAAAAAAAGTAGAATTTCTAAACACAGTAAAAGATGAACTATCAAAAAATAGATTTTTTGACACTCACGAATTAAAAGTTATTTTAGATGAATTAGAAAAATTAGAGTATAAATGACTATAAAGTTTTTAAACTTTTAGTCATTTATTACTTTTAATCATACTTCATTAAATTCAAATCACAACAAGCTGTCGCTTCTTCAACCAATAATCTTCCAACTTCTGCGTGTGCGTGTACAAACTTTTTGATTTTTAAATCTATTAATTGATGTTTCTCATCAAGAGATTCATATTTTAAAATTATATTAGCATCAGGATAGTATTTTAATATCGCATCACAAATTAATATTTTTTCATTTGTTTCTGTAATTGTCACAATTATGCTTGAACTTTTTTCAATCTTAAGTGATTCAAGTACAGCTGTTTGTTCTAATTGTCCAAAAAATGCCCTATATCCAAACTTTGTAGCAACTTGAACTTGTCTTAAATCGTTTGAAACTATTACAAAAGGGATTTTTCTATCTTCTAAATCTCTTGCGACTACTCTTCCTAAAATAGAAAAACCGCATAAAACAATATGATTTTGTTCGTTTATTGGTTCAATACTATTTGGAACATTTAAATCTCTTGCGAAAAGAGAAGATATTTTATAGATATTATTTAAAACAAATGGAGTTAAAATCATTGACATTACAGAGATTAACATCAAGAAATTTGCTGTTTGTGTTGGAATTACTCCTTGGCTTGATGAAAGAGTAAATATAGCAAAAGAAAACTCCCCTACTTGACAAAGTGCAATTGCACTTTTTATAGATGTATTTTTGTCAGCTTTTCTTCTTATTATAAAATAAACAACCAATGTTTTTACAAGCATTATCAAAATAAAAAGCCCAACAACAATATGAATATTTTTTAAAAAATATAAAACATCAATTTTTGTTCCAACTGTAAAAAAGAAAGTCCCTAAAAGCAAATCTTTAAATTTAGATATATCTGATTCAACTTTGATTCTAAATTTTGTATCAGCAATAATCATCCCAGCCAAAAAAGCACCCAAAGAGTATGTAAATCCCATATATTCAGCCAACAGTGAAGCACCTAAAACTATTGAAAAAACAGCCCCAATAAATAGTTCTTCTAATCTTGTATTTGAAGAAAATTGCAATAACCAATCTATAAGTTTTTTACCAAAAATAAACATAAATCCAATAATCAAAGCAGCCGATATAGTAGTTTTTACCAAAACTTCAGTGATTGAAAGATTTTCATTTGATAAAAATGAGATTAAAAGCAATATTGGAATTACTGCTAAATCTTGATAGATTAAAATTGCTGTACTTCTTTCTCCATAAGGAGTGTATATATCTTTTGAGGATTTTAAATATGGTAAAACAATAGCTGTTGAAGATAAAGAAAATGCCAAAGCAACAACTAGTGCAACTTCCAAACTTATATGAAAAACAAAATATGCAATTAAAAATATAATAACCGCACTAATATGTACTTGCAAAAATCCGTTAATTAATAGAATATCTTTCATTCTTTTAATTTTTTCAAAACTTATTTCAAGCCCTATTGTAAACATCAAAAAAACAATTCCAAACTCTGAAATTGTCTCTAAAGACTCAAAACTAGCACCTTGAAAATGAAAAATATATGAAATAACAGTTCCTGTTAAAATATAGCCAATGATTTGAGAAACACCAAATCTTTTTAGAATAATATTAAAAACTGTTGCAAGAAAAATTGTAAGAAAAAGTGTAAATAAAAAACTATCCATTTTGCTTCTTTGTTATAAAAATAGCCCGATTATATCAAAAAATAACTTTCAATTTTTACCATCTTTTAGGTATAATCCCCTTTTTAAAAGGATAAAAATTGAAAAAAATATTTCAAATAGATGTTTCAAATAAAAATAGAGACAGACAAAGCGATTCAATCAAAAATGAAATTAGAAAATATATCAAAAGAGAGAAGAGTAAAAAACTCCCAGATGATATGAATTTTTGGCATTTTGATTGTAAATTTGGTAAAGATGAAAATGATGCACAAGAGATTAGTTTTGCAGATATTATAAAAAAAGTTGATTTTGCAAATGAAAATGGATTTGAGAGTTTTTATTTAGAGATTATTGCTGTTGCAGTTTTTAAAGAGAAAAAGGTTTCAAATAGTACTCTTGAAGATGAAAATAGTTTAGAAGATTAAATTTAGCAATTTTTGGATTGATTAGAAATTTAATTTTCGTTAATATTAAGAGATTTTAAAAAAGCAAAAAATTAATTATAAAGAAAAGGAAAAGCCATGAACTATATAACAAAAGATAATTTAGAAACAGCAGACAAAGAAGTATTTGATATTGTTGAAGCTGAACTTGTAAGACAAACAACTCACCTTGAGATGATTGCAAGTGAAAACTTTACAAGTCCAGCTGTTATGGAAGCTATGGGAAGTGTATTTACAAACAAATATGCTGAAGGTTACCCAGCAAAAAGATATTATGGTGGATGTGAACAAGCTGATAAAGTTGAGCAATTAGCTATTGATAGAGTTTGTAAAATTTTTGATTGTAAATATGCAAATGTTCAACCACATAGTGGATCTCAAGCAAATGGTGCAGTTTATGCAGCACTTCTTAAAGCTGGTGACAAAATTCTAGGTATGGATTTATCTCATGGTGGACATTTAACTCATGGAAGTAAACCAAGTTTCTCAGGTCAAAACTACTCTGCATTTTATTATGGTGTTGAACTTGATGGTAGAATCAACTATGATAAAGTTGAAGAGATTGCAAAATTAGTTCAACCAAAAATTATCGTTTGTGGTGCAAGTGCATACGCTAGAGAGATTGATTTTAAAAGATTTAGAGAAATAGCAGACAAAGTTGGAGCTATTTTATTTGCTGATATTGCACACATTGCTGGTCTTGTTGCTGCTGGTGAACACCAAAGTCCATTCCCTCATGCACATGTTGTAACAACAACTACACATAAGACTCTAAGAGGTCCAAGAGGTGGAGTTATTATGACAAATGATGAAGATATAGCTAAAAAAGTAAATAGTGCTATTTTCCCAGGTCTTCAAGGTGGACCTTTAATGCATGTAATTGCAGCAAAAGCTGTTGCATTCAAAGAAGTTCTTGATCCAAAATGGAAAGATTATGCAAAACAAGTAAAAACAAATGCTAGAGTTCTAGGAGAAGTACTAGTAAGTAGAGGATACGATATTGTTTCAGGTGGAACAGATAATCACCTAGTTTTAGTATCTTTTTTAAATAAACCATTCTCTGGAAAAGATGCAGATGCAGCACTTGGAAATGCTGGAATTACTGTAAATAAAAACACAGTTCCAGGAGAAACAAGAAGCCCGTTTGTAACATCAGGAATTAGAGTTGGAAGTCCAGCACTAACAGCACGAGGAATGAAAGAAAAAGAGTTTGAGTTTATTGCAAATAAAATTTGTGATGTTTTAGATGATATAGAAAACACAGAACTTCATAAAAAAATAAGCAAAGAGCTTGAAGAGTTAGCTAATAAATTTGTAATTTATACACAATCGACTTACTAATAATAAAAGCTTTCAAAGGAGTATTAATTGCCTACACTTGATACTACTTATAAACAGATAGAAAAAGCCATAAGATACATAGATGAGAACTTTAAATCTCATCCGAGTATCGATGAAATAGCACTTTATATAGGTATGAGTAAATACCACTTTATAAGAGTCTTCAAGGAGTATGTAGGTCTTACTCCAAAACAATTTTTGCATAGTGTTACACTAAATTATGCAAAAGAGCATATAAAAGAGTCCAAATCCATACTTGATAGCAGTTTGGATATTGGACTATCTAGCACAAGCCGTCTTCACGAACTTTTTGTAAATTTAATTGGAGTTACTCCAAAAGAGTGGAAAGAAAAAGGTAAAGATGTAAAAATCACTTATGGTTTTGGACAAACACCTTTTGGTGAAGCACTTTTAGGTTTTACAGACAAAGGAATTTGTTATTTAGGTTTTTGTGACAACAACAAAGAAGATATTTTCCAAAGATTTAATGAGCTTTGGGAAAATGCAAATTTAGTTTTCGATGAAAACAAAGCAAATGAGTATTTGGAAAATATCTTTATAAAAAACAAAAAATACCCACTTCTTGTAAAAGGCACAAATTTTCAAATAAATGTTTGGAAAGCACTAATAAATCTTCCAAATGAAGAGATAACTACTTATAGTAATATCGCAAACGCTTTAGATAAACCAAACTCTGTAAGAGCAGTTGCTAGTGCAATTGGCAAAAATCATATTGGCTACTTAATTCCTTGTCATAGAGTTATTGCAAAAAGTGGAGCAATTAGTGGCTATAGATGGGGAATTGAGAGAAAAAAAGCACTTTTGGATTTTGAGAATTGTGAGAATTTTGGAAAATAGATGCTAAAATAAGTAAACTATATAAACTATATAAACTATATAAAATTTATAATATGTTTTATAATGTAGAATATAATAAAAATCTCATCTGTTTTATAGTTTCATTATCCACACTTGAAGCCCTACTTTCAAGCTTTTCTAAAAGTTTTTCTCTTTTTTCATTATTTAAGTTTTGTCCTACTTTAATTTTACAGGTAATATTTTGTGGTTTTAGTTCAATAACTGCAACATTATCTATCATTTTTGAATACATAGCTTTATCATAAGCTATTGTTTCATATCCACCATCTTTTTGTAGTTTTTTCATCAAAGCATTTAAAACTTCTGCTTTTCTATCACCATTTTCTACAAAACTCAAAGTTCCTTCAAGAAAAACTGAAGCAAAAAATTGTGTAGCAGGACAAGCAGCAAGAGTATCAAAAAAGTATGATGGAATAGTAGAATATGGTTTTACAGCTATAAAACAACCCAAATTATTCCCTTTTATCGTATCTATTTTTTTACCCTCATTACTCCCATGAAAAAATATAGAGCCTTCAAAATATACAAAATTTAAAGCTACACAATATGGTTTATTATCCTTTATCAAACTCAAAGTTCCATATTCACAAACTTCTAATACTTCATTTATACTTTTATCATCTTTTATATCAAACTCTTCTCTTCTCAAAAATATTCCTTTTTATTTGTTATAAACTCAAAATTGTATCTTCAAATCTTTGAAAACCTTGTGTTATTTCACTTTTACTAATAATAATTGGTGGCAAAAATCTAATAATATTTTTCCCAGATTTCAAAATCAAAACACCATTTTTAAGTGCAAGATTTACTATATCGTTTAAATCTATTTCATCTTTTATAACCAATCCTTGCATAAATCCAAAACCATTTTTTTGTAAAAATATATTTGGATATGTTTCTATAAAATATTGTAAACAACTATTGAAATATTTGATATTCTCACTTAATTTTCCACTATTTGAGTATTTTTCTAAAATATCTAAAACCTTATTACAAACTGTTGTTGATAGATGATTTCCACCAAAAGTTGAACCGTGATCACCAAAAGAGAAAATATCTTTTAAACTTGTCATCATAACACCTATTGGAATACCACTTGCCAAACCTTTTGCCAAGGTTACAATCTCTGGATTTATACCAAAGTATTGAGAAATTAAAAAATTTCCACTTCTATAAACTCCTGTTTGAACTTCATCTATTATTAAAAGTAACTTCTTTTCTTTCAAAACTTTTTCAAGTTTTTGTACTTCTAAAATATCTTGCATAAAAATACCACCCTCACCCAAAATGAGTTCTAGCATAACTCCAACAGTTGTATCATCTATCATAGAAATAGCGTCATTTATATCATTTGCATAAATAAAACCATCAGGATATGGAGCAAAATATTTGTGTTTGTCTTCTTGAGCTGTTGCTTTTAAAGTGGCTATTGTTCTTCCGTGAAAAGAATTTTTTATAGTGATAATTTTATATTTTGGAGCTTCAAAAGCCGTATTTCCATACTTTCTAGCAAGTTTTATAGCGGTTTCATTTGCTTCTGCACCACTATTACAAAAAAAGCACTGCATATTATAGGTACTTAATTCAACTATCTTTTTAGCACATTTTTCTTGTGATTTTATACGATATATATTTGAAGTGTGTACAACTTTTTTTGCTTGTTCTTTGATAGTTTTAACTATCTTTTTATTTGCATAACCCAAACTATTTACTCCAACTCCTGAAGCAAAATCTATATAATCTTTTCCATTTTCATCATATAGAATAGATTTTTTACCCTTTATAAATGAAATATCTAGTCGATTGTATAAAGGTAAAATATAATCATCTTTTTCCATTTTATCACTCTTTTTTAGTTAAATTTTTGTTCAATTATATGAAAAATAATTTTCCAAATCAATCCGAAAATTGCTATTTTATGGGCTTTTGAGAAATTTACAAATTAGCAATTTTCGGATTGTAAAATCTTTTTTATACCTTTATACTTTCATCATATTTTTAACTAAGGAGTGTAAAATGAACAAAAAAATATCAAATATTCCACCAATGGTTGCTGGACTTATTTCAGTTATTGTAAATTATGGTGGAACTTTTATTTTAATCTTTCAAGCAGCACAAATGGCTGGTTTAAGTGCAGAACAAACTGCTTCTTGGGTTTGGTCTATCTCTATTGGAGTTGGAATTACTGGAATATTGCTAAGTTGGTACACAAAAGAGCCAATTATCACAGCTTGGAGTACACCAGCTGCTGCATTTTTAGTAACTGCAATTGCTACTGTTTCTTACTCTGAAGCAATTGGAGCATATATAATATCTGCTTTTGCTTTTTTTATATTAGGGATTTCTGGATATTTTGGAAAATTAATTCGCCTAATTCCTACAAGCATTGCTTCTGGATTACTTGCAGGAATATTGCTACAATTTGGTATTTCAGCTTTTACAAATATGACAATTAGCCCTATTTTCGCAATCTCGCTATTTTTTGTATATCTTATAGTAAAACGATTTTCTCCAAGATACGCTATTGTTTCTGTATTAGTTTTTGGATTTGTTTTTTTACTATTACAATCTTCAATTGATTTTTCTAATCTTGAATTAAAACTTGCATATCCAGTATTTACAGAGCCTACTTTTTCTCTAAATGCAACTTTAAGTATTGCTTTACCACTATTTTTGATTACTTTAACAGGACAATATATGCCAGGACTTTTGATACTTCAAAATGATGGTTTCAAAACTGGTGCAAAACCTATTTTAACTCTTACTGGATTTGGTTCAATGATTATGGCTTTTTTTGGTTCTCATGCTTTTTGTCTATCATCTATAACTTCTGCTATTTGTACTGGAAAAGAATCTCATGAAGATCCTAAGAAAAGATGGATAGCTGGAGTTACAGCAGGAATATTTTATATTTTAGTTGGTATTTTTGGAGTTACCTTAGCTGCTTTATTTTCAGCTTTTCCAGCTGTATTTATTAGCACTCTTGCTGGACTTGCACTTTTAAGTACAATTGCAGGAAGCCTTGCAAATGCAATGAATGATATAAGCACTAGAGAAGCTGCAATGATTACTTTTATAGCAACAGCTGCAAATATAAACATTTTTGGAATTGGTGGAGCTTTTTGGGGATTAGTTCTAGGTTTAATCTCTTATTTTATTTTAAATGGAAAATGGAGAAATAAAAATTCTCAAGCTTAAAGGCTTGAGAATTTAACTTTTTTATGTCTAATAAAAGCTAATTTAGTTATATAACTCACTCAACTCATAATTTTTTTAAAATACAAGAATGTAAATTATAGTTTTATATGATATATTTTCTATATTATATATTCCAAACTATCTTGCAAGTGCTGGGTATAAAATAATAAAGGTAAAAAATGAACAAAATATACAGTATGTACAATAAGCTTTATGAAACTTATGGACCTCAAGGTTGGTGGCCATTTTTAGAAGTTGATGGGTATTATCATAAACTTGACTACTCTTATCCAAAAAATGAAAAACAGATTTTTGAGATTTGTTTAGCTTCTATTTTAACTCAAAATAGAAATTTCACAAGTGTAGTAAAATCTTTGGAAAATCTTCAAAAACTAGATTTATTAGAACCAAAAAAAATAAAAAATGCACCCTTAGAAGTTTTTCAAGAAGCTATAAAACCAAGTGGTTATTTTAATCAAAAATCACAATATATTTTAAAATTTATTGAGTTTTTTGAAAATCTAAATGACAAAATCCCAACAAGAGAAGAGCTTTTAAGCCTAAAAGGTGTTGGTGAAGAAACAGCGGATAGTATTCTTTTATATGGGTTTAAACAGCCACATTTTAAAGTAGATGCTTATACAAAAAGAGTTTTACTAAACTATAATTTAATAAATGAAAAAACAAAATATATCGAAGTAAAAAATTATTTTGAACAAGAACTAGAAAAAGAGATAAAAGATAGAGATAAACTAGTTATAGTTTATCAAGAGTTTCACGCACTTCTTGTTTGTCATGCAAAAAAGTTTTATAGCAAAAAACCTTATGGAATTGGATGTTTTTTGGGTGAAGCTTTATAATATTTGTTAGTTTATTCTATCGTTTGCCATATTATAAACTTCAAAACCTTCTCTTTTTCCAACAGCTATTATACTAACTATTTTTATAGTGTTATTTTCTATTTTTGATACTATTCTATACTCTGCATTATAAAAATATGTTTTTCTACAATCTTGAAGGTTTCTTCCCTGCATATTATAAAGTGGTTTTGAGTATTTGAAATAATTTTTTTCTAGTTTTTTAAACATAAAATAAACTTCATCATACACATCTTCAGGAAGTTTGTCTAGATCTTTATTTAGATTTTCATGAAAATCCAACTTATACATTTTTTTTTCCTTTTATTCTCTCATTATGATATTTCTCAAAATTAAAACCACCCTTAAATTCACCATTCGGAAGTCGTTCATCAACAATATCTGCGATTGTATGATACTCTTGCATATCTGATAGTTCTTTCATTCTTTGATACTCTTTAAACGAAAGCATTACAACTTTTGGTTTATTATTTTTAAAAATAGCCATCTTTTCAATAGTATGATTTGAAATGTTCTCTACAACATTGTTTAAACTTCTACTTAATTCTGTAATACCTATCATCTCTTTTTCACTATATGTTACCATCTTTAAATCCTTTTATAAACTGTTTAATAAAATGTATTTTAACACATTTTTTTAAAAACTACAATCTAATTTTAAATTTAAATAAACTTTTAGATACACTACATAAAATTTAAAAAGAAGAAAAAATGAAAATAATATCAAAAGATGCATCATTAGAGCAGACAATATCGAGAATTGAAAATATTTTAAATGAAAAAAATATAAAAATAACTCTTTCAAAAGAGAAAAATCCTGTAAAAAATAGCTACTCAGTAAATCTTAGCTTCAATAAAGCTAGAAAATATATTTTTTCAAACGGAAAAGGAAGCTTAAGTCAATCTAGTATTGCAAGTGCTTATGGCGAGTTTATCGAAAGACTTCAAACTAAACTATATTTTCAAGATTACTACTTAAATGATAGAAAGTTTTTTAAAGATCAAAAAGAGTTTGATATAGAAAGTGATTTTTTATGCGATGAATTAAAAAATATTTACACTTATGAAGGTATGCAAAAAGAGGATTTCATAGATTTTAATTCAAACCATTTTGATAAAATAGTATCTTTGCCATTTGTTAATCTAAACACAAATAAAGAGGTGTTTTTCCCACAAAATATCCTAGCAAATCTATACGCAAGTAATGGTTTATCTACTGGAAACACAAAAGAAGAGGCAAATGTTCAAGCACTTAGCGAAATTATGGAAAGATATGTAAAACTAAAAGTAATAAAAGAAGGAATTGCACTTCCAAATATCCCAGAAAATATTTTAAAATCATTTCCAAAAATATATGAAGATATAAAATCCCTACAAGATGCTGGTTTTATAGTGGGTATTTATGACTCATCTTTGGGTGGAGAGTTTCCTGTAACTGCAATATCTTTTATAAATCCAAAAAATCAAACTCTATTTTTATCTTTTGGAAGTCACCCTATTTTGGAAGTTTCACTTGAAAGAACTTTAACAGAACTTCTACAAGGAAGAGAGTTATATGAGCTTGATAGCTTTGAAACCCCTACTTTTGATATGGATGAAATATCTTCATCTTCAAATCTTGAATCACATTTTATAGACTCAAATGCAAAAGTTGCCATTCAGTTTTTATCAAAGAAAAAAGATTTTGACTACACAGCTTGGGATTTTTCTGGAAGTGATAATAAAGAGCAATTTGAAGTTTTAAAATCAATTTTAGATAAAAAAAACTTAACTATTTATTTAAGAGAGTATGATTATTTAGGTTTTTACTCTTGTCAAATGATTGTGCCAAATTTTTCTGAGATTTATCCACTTGAAGATATGATTTATCACAATAAAAACCAAGGAAAATTCCTAAGAAAATATATTCTAAATAAAGACTCTTATGATGCAGATGAACTTTTAGATGAGATTTATGGTTTTGATGATTTTGTAAATGTTGGAGCTTTTATTGGAGTTATTTTTGAAAATGATTTCTCTTTAGCAGAATTTAAAGCATCTTTATTGATAAAAGAAAAAGAGTATGAAGAAGCAATTTTCTATCTTGAACAAATAAAAAAACCTTTAAACTCTCTTCTTGCACAAATTTTAAGAGCAAAGATTTTTGATTATGATTTAGATGATTATAAAGATGCTTTAATTGATATTTACTCAAAAGAGCTTTATACAAAAGCTTTAAATATTTTAGAAAAAAAAGATGAGTTAATCTCTATAAAGTTTGCAAGTGAGTATGAAGAGATTTTAAATCTTTTTAAAACAGCAAATTAAGTAAAATAATTTTTACTTCTTGATTTAAAGCAAGAATTTTTCACTTTAATCCTGATAGAATTA
>CANRCH010000003.1 GCA_947629065.1 uncultured Aliarcobacter sp. | reverse complement strand
ACACCTGTTTGTAAAGATTGTTTTAAAAGATTTGAAATCTCATCACCTAATTCATTCATTGCAACTGCAACTTTTGCATAAGGGCTTGGGAATCTATCTGTGAAGTTTTGATTTTTATAGCTTTCTATTACTCTTAAAAGTACATTTATATCTCTTGCAATTGTATTTTCAAGGTACTGTTGGTGTTTATCTAGTAAATCTTTTAAAGCTATAAGATTAGAAGTATCGCTAGTTTTTTCTATTTTTGCAAGCATATTACCAGTTGAAAGTTCAGAAATAAATCTTTCTACATCGTGAAGAAATTCATTATCTTTTAAAATAGTTTTTTCAGTTCTTATAATATTTTCATTTACAACTTTTGCAATTTCACCAAACTCATCATTTGTATTTAAATCAATTTGATTTGCCTTTGCTGTTTCTGCATTTAAAAAAGAGAAGAACGATAAAACACCATTTTTAACTTTTTCTAAAGAACTAGATACTAAATTTGTAGTAATAATTGTAAAAATAATTCCTATTATAGAGATAACTATAGTTAAAAGAGCAATAATAATTACAGCTGTTTTAGAAGAGCTCTCTGCCTCTTTTAAAATTTTTGTAGCATAATTTGATGTTCTTTCTTGTTGTTCACTAGCAAGTTTACCAAAAGTAACAGAACTTGAAATCATTTGTAAAACACTATTTTTGTACTCATTTACTAGAGCATTATTTTGATAAATATCACTGTTTTCAATTAATTTATCTAAATATTTATCAATATTTTTATGTGCAACTCTCCAATCCAAATAAGATTTTTGAAGTCCATTGAAAGCATCTTGACCAGCTTTTGTCATTCTAGGAGAGCTTTCAAAAATAGACCAATTTTTGTCTATATTAGAGAATATCTCTTCTCTTTGTTTCTTATTTTCAATAAGTTCATTTTTCATACTTTTATTAGTATCATAAGAGAAAATATCATAAGTAACAGCTCTTATTGCCATTCTTTGAGTGTTTAAATCACTAACAGCCATTAAAATAGGAATTCTTTGGTTTGATATATTTTCCATATCATTTGATATACTTTTTGTATTAAAAAAAGATACAAGACCTATTGCTATAAGGCCAGCAATAAAAACGAGAGATAAAAGTCTAAGACGATTTTTTACAGACATAAGCTTTCCTTGAAATAAATTTAAAATATTATAGCAGATTATATGTAAATGATATAGTAGTTTATGATTATAAATAATTCTTCCAAAAAATTAAACACTATTTAGATATAATCAAAAAATAATCAAAATAAATTTCTACAATATAGGATAAATATGTCAAAAGAACTTTTACAAAAACAAGCAGATACTATTAGATTTTTGGCTGCTGATATGGTACAAGAGGCAAACTCAGGTCATCCAGGTGCTCCAATGGGACTTGCAGATATTGCAACAGTTTTAAGTAAACACTTAAATATAAACCCTGCAAATGAGAAGTGGTTAAATAGAGATAGATTAGTTTTTAGTGGTGGACACGCAACTGGGCTTGTATATTCACTACTTCATCTT
This sequence comes from uncultured Aliarcobacter sp., assembly GCA_947629065.1. Lineage (GTDB taxonomy): Bacteria > Campylobacterota > Campylobacteria > Campylobacterales > Arcobacteraceae > Aliarcobacter. Next base: position 27,379 of record CANRCH010000003.1, on the reverse strand, counting down.
TGGGGATTTGATGTATCAATAAGTGATATAAAAAAATTTAGACAACTAAACTCAAAAACTCCAGGACATCCTGAGTATGGACATACAAAAGGAATAGAGATAACTACTGGACCACTAGGGCAAGGAATTGCAAATGCTGTTGGTTTTGCAGCTGCAGCTAAATATGCACAAAATTTACTGGGAAAAGATGTAATAAATCATAAAGTTTATTGTCTTTGCGGAGATGGAGATTTACAAGAGGGAATCTCTTATGAAGCAACTGCTAGTGCTGGACATTTAAAGCTGGATAATCTTGTAATAATTTATGATAGTAACTCTATTACAATTGAGGGTGATACAAACTTAGCTTGGAGTGAGAATGTTAAAAAAAGATTTCAAGCAATTGATTTTGAAGTTTTAGAAATTGATGGACACAATTTTGAAGCAATTGATAAAGCATTAGTTGCTGCAAAAAGTTCAACTCAACCAGTATTAATTATTGCAAAAACAACTATTGCAAAAGGTGCAATAAAACTTGAAGGAACAGCAGCATCGCACGGATCTCCACTAGGAGAGCAAGAGATAAGAGAAGCAAAAATCAAAGCTGGATTTAATCCAGATGAGAAATTTTATGTAAGCCCTGAAGTAAAAGGTGCTTTTGATAAATTAATCATTGGTTCAACTTTAGAAAATGCTTGGAATGATAGTTTAAGCGGTGAAGTTAAGAAAAAAATAGCAGAGTTACAAAATCCAGATTTTGACAAAATAGTTTATCCTACTTTCGAAGATGGTAAAAGTGTAGCAACAAGAGATTCAAACCATAAAATCTTAAATGCAATTGCTGGATCAATTCCAGGATTCTTAGGTGGAAGTGCAGATTTAGCACCATCAAATAAAACAGAATTAAAAGATATGGGAAACTTCCCAAATGGAAGAAATATTCATTTTGGAATAAAAGAACATGCAATGGCATCTATGGTAAATGCCATGAATTTATATGGACTATTTAGAGTATTTAGTGCAACTTTCTTTGTGTTCTCAGATTATTTAAAACCAAGTGCTAGAATTGCAGCACTATCAAATATTCCACACCATTTTGTTTGGACTCACGATAGTATTGGAGTTGGAGAAGATGGACCAACACACCAACCAATAGAGCATTTATCTCAATTTAGAGCAATGCCTAATTTCTATGTTTTTAGACCAGCTGATGCAAATGAAAATGTTGAATCATGGAAAGTTGCTCTTAAAATGAACTCTCCATCTGCTTTTGTATGTTCAAGACAAGGGCTTCAAGTTTTAAAAGATGAAAAAGCTTATGGAAATGTGTCAAATGGTGGATATTTGCTAAAACAAAGAGAAAATGCAAATATTACAATAATGGCAAGTGGAAGTGAAGTTATGTTAGCACTTCAAACAGCATGTGCTTTAGAGAAAAATGGAATAAATGCAAATATAGTTTCTGTTCCTTGTTTTGATTTACTTTTAGAGCAAGATAAATCTTATATAGAAAAAATCATAGATAAAAATACAAGAGTTTATGCAGTTGAAGCAGCTCGAGGTTTAGAGTATTATAAATATGCAGATATAGTTTTTGGAATGGATAGCTTTGGAGCTAGTGGAAAAGATAAAGATTTGTTCAATGAATTTGGATTTACAATAGAAAAACTTCAAGCTAAAATAGAAGAAGATTTTAAAAACAACAAATAAAAAGAGAAGAGATGTTTTCTCTTCTTTTTTATAAAACTACTTAAACTTAGGAAAACTCTTGAAAGAGACACTTTTTGTATATGGCACACTTATGCCAAATTGCCCAAATGCTTATGTTTTAGAGAATATTGTAGGAAAATTTGTCCCAGCAACTGTAAAAGGAAAGCTAATAGATGCTGGTTGGAGTGCAGGAATGGGCTATCCTGGAATTCGGCTTGAAATGGGAAATGACACAATTCATGGCTTCTTATTTTACTCTGATAATTTAATAAACCACTGGGAAAAGCTAGATATTTTTGAGGGTGAAGAGTTTATACGAATGCCAGTTGTTGCAACTAGAGATGATAATGAGATGGAAATAGAAACTTTTATCTATACTCTAAAAGATGAAATACTAGAGGATGATGTAAACTATTAAATAAAAGGGTAAAAAATAGATTTAAAAATATATATTCCAAATAATTTAGGAAAAATCATATATCAAGATAGTAAGACTTCAAAAGAGCTAATAAAAGATGATATGCTTGTAAATATTTTTTATATTTTTTTTAGTATGGTTGGAATATTTCTTTTTTTTGCCACAATTTACAATAAGTTATATGAGATGATTTTAGCTTTTGATATAGATAAATACACAAAGCTTTTTGAGTATGTTAGTTTGCCAAGATTTATATTGAAACTTATAGTAGATGAGTATGAGATTTTTTTTACAATCTTTGTTGTAGCTCTTTTTTCTATTTTCTTTTTGCTGTTGTATTCAAGTATAAAAAATCTATTTAGAGCAAAATTGTATGTAGTTTGTGATAAAGGTTTTGCAATACTTACTTTTGATAGGAACAATAGATTTAAAAGTAAAACTCTTTTTTATTTCAAAAATCACTATGAGCTTATAAAAAAAGAAAAAAGTGAGTTTCGTTTTACTGGAATGAGAACTCACTATCATATATATTACTATTTTTTGGAGAAAAAAAAGAAGATTTTTACAATTTCCTACTCTTATAGTGATAAAATAGAGTTTGAAAATAGTAGAGATAGAATATTTTGTGAAAATGCAGTAGAAAGTTTTAAAAAATTTTTATAAATATTTAATATAAACATATCAATATATCTTGATATGTTAAGATAATGTTTGATATACTTCAAAACTTTAAATAAAAAGAGGTAAAATGAAAAAAGTTTTGATTTTATGCACAGGAAACTCTTGCCGAAGTATTATTGCAGAAGCCTTAATTAATGCAAAGTTAGATGGAATTTGTGCTGATAGTTCAGGAGTAAAAGCAAGTGGAAGAGTAAATCCAAATGCTAAAAAACTTTTAGAAGATAAAGGAATTTGGAAAGATGATTACCACTCAAAAACTATTGATAAAGTAATAGAGAATGAGTATGATTTAGTTGTAACTGTTTGTGACCACGCAAACGAAACTTGTCCAATGTTTCCAAAAGCAGTAAAAGTAATTCATGTTGGATTTGAAGATCCAGATGGAAAAGGTTTTGAAGCATTTATCAAAACTTATGAAGAGATAGAAGAGTTACTCCTTCCAAAGATTGTGGAGATTTTAAATGTTTAATTGGCTTATAAATCTTAGTGATTTCTTGGTTTTTGAGAAAATTGGCTTAGAAAAAGGTAGCCATTTTGGTGAAGCTTTACACTTTTTTATTTATGATACTATAAAAATATTTATCTTAATCATCTCTATAATATATCTTGTAACATTTTTAAGAAGTTACTTACCAGTTGAAAAAGTTAGAAATTATTTAAGTGGAAAACATAAAATTATTGGACATATTTTTGCTTCAATTTTTGGAATGACAACACCTTTTTGCTCTTGTAGTGCTGTGCCACTTTTTGTAGGTTTTCTACAAGCTAGAATTCCACTTGGAGTTACTTTTAGCTATTTAATCTCTGCTCCACTAGGAGATGCTGTTGTAATTGCTATGCTTTTTTCTATTTTTGGAGTAAAAATTACATTAATATATATTGGATTTGCTCTTTTAGTGGCTATTATTTCAGGATTAATAATAGGTTCTATGAATTTAGATAAAGAGGTTTTAATAGAGGTAAAATCACTAAATAGTTGTTGTAATAACTCAAATGAAAATAAAATTTCACTAAAAGTTAGAGCAAAAGAGTCATTTGAATATACAAAAGATATATTTAAAAAACTATATATTTATGTAATTATTGGAATAGCTGTTGGTGCATTTATTCATGGATATGTACCTACTGATTTTATAGCAAAATTTGCTGGAGAAGATGTTTGGTATGCTCCAATTTTAGCTGTTGTTGTAGCAATACCTATGTATTCAAATGCAGCTGGAATTTTACCACTTGTTGAAGTATTGACACAAAAAGGTGTACTTATGGGAACAGCACTATCTTTTATGATGGCTGTTGTAGCTGTTTCTTTACCAGAAGCTATGATTTTAAAAAGAGTTTTAAGCACAAAACTAATTCTAATATTTTTTGGTATAGTAACAACTGCAATTATAATTACAGGCTATATTTTTAATTATTTAATAGGATAAAAAATGAAAATTGAGATTTTAGGAACAGGTTGCTTAAAGTGTGCAACATTAGAAAAAAATACACTTGAAGCTATTTCAAAACTAGATGGCTTTCATGAAGTTAAAAAAGTTGAAGATATTGTAGAAATTATGAATTATGGTGTGATGAGTACACCAGCTTTGGTTGTTGATAAAAGTGTGAAATCTAGTGGAAAAGTTTTAAGTGTTGATGAAGTTTTAGAGATTCTTAAATCTTCTAAATAGAGGCAAAAAAGTGGATATATTTTTACAAACAGTTGGAGCTATAAATGATGAAACAAGAGTTAGGATTTTGCACTTTATAGATATTCATAAAGAGCTTTGTGTATGTGATATTGAAAGCTCATTTGATATGATTCAATCAAGAGTTTCAAGGCATTTAAAAATATTAAGGGATGGTGGATTTTTAAAAGTTGAAAGAAGAGGAAAGTGGGCATATTATAGTATTAAAACTCCACTTGATGTTTTTAGACAAGAGATTTTAAAAGAGATTAGTTATTTAAAACTTGAAATTCCAAAGCTAAAAAGAGCTTGTGAACTATGATTTTACCAATTTCAATTTTTCTAATCACACTTTTATTTGTAATAATCCAGCCAAAAAATATAAAAATAGGTACAAGTGCAGTTATTGGGGCTACTGTTGCCTTAATCTTTGGAGTTGTTGATTTTAGTGATGTTATAGAGGTTTCAAAAATAGTTTGGGATGCAACTTTGGCATTTATTGGGATTATTATTCTATCTTTAGTTTTAGATAAAATTGGCTTTTTTGAGTGGTGTGCTTTGAAAATGGCAAAGTTTTCAAAAGGAAGTGGAACAAAAATGTTTATCTACTCAATAATTTTGGGAAGTTTAGTTTCAGCACTCTTTGCAAATGATGGAGCAGCACTTATTTTAACTCCAATAATCCTAGCAAAAATGAGAGTTTTACAACTAAATATTAAAACTATTGTGGCATTTTTGTTAGCAAGTGGATTTATAAGTGATAGTGCATCTTTACCTTTTGTGTTTTCAAATCTTACAAATATTGTAACAGCAAACTATTTTCAAATAGGCTTTTTGGAATATTTTTTAAATATGTTTGTGCCATTTTTGGTAAGTGTTTTTGTTTCAATATTGGTTTTATATCTAATTTTGAAAAAAGATATTCCAAAAATTGTAGATATAAATCTTTTGCAAGAGCCAAAAAGTGTTATAAAAAATATGAAATTATTCTATTTTTCGTGGGTATTTTTGGCTTTTTTACTATTTAGCTATTTTTTAAGCGATATTTACAAACTTCCTATCTCTTTTTTTGCTCTTGGAGGTGCTTTAATTTTTCTTTTTATTGCAAATTTAGCAAAAAGTGTAAAAGCAAAAGAGATTTTAAAAGATACTCCGTGGCAAATTGTTTGGTTTAGTATTGGGCTTTATATTGTTGTATATGGTTTAAAAAATGCAGGACTTACAGATGAGTTATCGCAAATTTTAAACTATTTAGCACAAAAAGGTGAAGCGGTTGCTGTTTTAGGAACAGGTTTTATAGCAGCATTTTTAAGTGCTTTTATGAACAATATGCCAACAATTATGATTATGGATATAGCTTTAAAAGATATTGGAAGTAGTTCAATGATTTATGCAAATATTATTGGGTGTAATTTAGGGCCAAAGATGACTCCTTTTGGAAGTTTAGCAACACTTCTTTGGCTTTATGTTTTGGAGAAAAAAGGGGTAAAAATCTCTTTTGCAACTTATAGCAAGTTTGGATTTATTGTTACAATTCCAGTTTTATTTGTAGTTTTACTCTCTTTAGTATTATAGATTATGAAGATTTTAGATTAGGAAATTATTCCCAATCTAAAAGTCTTTTTTCCCCTTGAAGCTCTCTAATTTCTGTTACATCTTGGCTCATTTCGATTACACCTTTATAGTTTCTTTTTTCATCTCTAATAGCAAAATATCTAATATGAACAAATTTTCCTTTAAATGTAATCCAAAAATCAGCTCTATCTTGTCGTCCAGCTTTAAACTCTTCAAGAATTTTTAAAACCTGATCAACACTTTTTGGAGGATGACAAAATCTTACTTCTCTTCCAATAATTCCTGCACTTCGTGGGAAAACTCTCTCATCTCCACGATTATAAAATACAACTCTATCGTTTTCATCCACATAAGTAATATCAACAGGTAAAAATTTAAAAATAAAGTTTACTTGTTCAGGTGTTAAATAACCCTCATCATAGTGAGTACGACCTTCTAGACTAAACGGAAGTTTTCTTTTTGTTTTATCAAGACTTGGGTGAATATATTCAGGTTCATTTTGATTCTCTTCATTTACAATATTTGCTGGATATTTTGCTGGAGGAGTTGAAAACATCCAACCAATTTCACTATCTCCTTCATAAAACTCTTGCCAATCTTCCTCTTTTAGAAGTTGTAATGCATTTGGAAGAAGTCTATGTTCCTCAACTTGTGCAAGATGAGAAAGACTATTATAAACATTCATACATTTTTCTAAAATATTATCAAAATCTTTTGACTCAACTGCAACTCTTGCATCTTTTATTTGTGCTCTTATATCATCGTGAAAAGCCCACATTCCTTGAGATGGTCCCGTCCAACCATACTTTTCTAAATATGGAAAAAGTTGATTCTCTTTTCTTGCAAATTTTTTTTCTACTTCACAAATTTGATTAAAAATATTAAAAAATTTCTGATAATCATTTTTTGGATCTGTTTTGAAAAGTTCTTCAAAAAGCTCTTTTATTAAGATATTTTCTTCAAGATAAACTCTAATAGGATGTCCCTCTTCAAATAGTTCTATACTTAAATCATACATAAAATATTCCTTATTTTTTTAATATTAATTCAGGACAAAATATATCCTATTTAAAATTTATAATTAATGACCTAAATCAATAGAATTTAAATAAATTTTAAACTTAGATATATTATGATACTCATTATCAATATATTAAAAGGGAAAGATATGTGTAGGAATTTTTTACTGGATAGAAAAATAGATTTAAAAGCAAATCAAGATATTTTTTTACAACTTTTAGAAAATAGAAAGTTTGATATTTTAATAGAACTTTTTAGATCAAAGATTTTGGATATAAATTCTAAAGATAATTTAGGAAAAAATACTCTTTATTGGGCTATGCTTGATGGAAATATAAAAGTTATAAAAAAACTTTTAGAGTTAAATATTGAGTTAAATGTAAGTAAAAATTTAAATGCAGTTAATTTTGCAGTCTATTTAGATAGTGTAAGCATTTTAAAATGTTTAAAAGAGAGTGGAATAAATCTTGATATTTGTGATGAGATAAACTCAACGCCTATAATTTATGCAATTTTGTATAAAAAGAAAAAAAGTATAGATTTCTTATTAAAACAAGATGTAAATTTAGAACACGAAGATTTTATGGGGAATTGTGCAAAAAGCCTTTTGAAATTGGCTTAATTGCTAAGACTAACTACACAATCTTTCAAAATAGTAGGTTTGCTTATTTTTAAATTTAGATTTTTTATCTCATATTTAGAAGTAAGCCTCTTTTCTATTGTTAAAATTGCATCTTCAAGAAGTTCAAACTTCTCTTTTTTCATAATTTCTTTGATTAAAGATGAAACTTCTGCGTAGTTTATAAATTTATCATCTTTAAACTCATAATCAAAATATAGATTTATAATAACTTTTTGTTTTTTAACTCTTTCAAAGTCAAGTATCCCAATAATGCACTTGAAAGTTAAATCTTCAATATAAACTCTCATTAAATAACCTTTTTTTCTTCACCTTTAATAAGTCTAATAATATTTGGAATGTGTTTATAAACTATAATAAAAGCGATTAAATACATTGGAACATTTGAAGAGATTCCTAAACCATCATAAATAAAGTTTGCACTTACTAAAACAGCAATTAAAGCTAAAAGTGATGATAGTGAAGATATTTTTAGAACTTTTGCACAAATAAACCAAACAATAGCACCAATTAGTGTTGAAATTGGAATTAAAACTATATAAACTCCAAGTCCAGTTGCAACTCCTTTTCCACCTTCAAGTCCCAAATATGCAGAGTAACAATGTCCTAAAACAGCCAAAACTCCCATTGCCCAAATAGTTTCACTTGGAAGATTTAAAACAAATCCAATAATAAGTAAAACAGAAGCTTTTAAAGCATCTAAAATAACAGTTGCAAGACCCAGTTTTTTTGCTAGTTTTGGATCTTTTTCTTTTACAACTCTTAAAACATTTGTTGCACCTATGCTTTTGCTACCTTCAGATTTTATATCAACTTTTGCAAAAGTTTTTGCCAAAATAAGACCAAAAGGGATAGAACCCACTAAGTAAGCAACTATGTAGAAAATTATATTTTGATTTGTTAGAAAATCCATTATTAACCTTTGAAATTTTTAAAAATAAATGAGATTATAACTAAAATTTTGTTATATTCCCAATTATTAAAAATATAAGAGGTTTTATTTTGAATTTAAAAGAAGAAATTTTAAAACTAAAAAGTGAACTAGATGTTACAGTTGTAGCACACTATTATCAAAGAGATGAAGTTTTTGAATTAGCTGATATTACAGGCGACTCTTTAGAATTAGCAAGAAAAGCAAAAGATACAGATTCAAAATTTGTTGTTTTTTGTGGTGTTGGATTTATGGGAGAGAGTGTAAAAATTTTAAGTCCAGAAAAAAGAGTTCTAATGCCAAGAATTGCCTGTTGTGCGATGGCTAGAATGATTGATGAAGGATATTTTGAAGAGAACTTAAAACAGTTAAATGAAGCTGGAATTAAAAATGAAGATATTTTACCAATTACATATATAAACTCAAGTGCAAGAGTAAAAGCAAGAGTTGGAATGATGGGTGGAATGGTTTGTACATCTTCAAATGCTTATAAAATTATTGAAAAAGGTTTGAAATCTGGTAAAAAAATATTCTTTGTTCCAGATAGATGTTTAGGACAAAATTTTGCAAAAAGTTTAGGATTAAAATCAGCTGTTGTTGGAGATGGAAGCGATTTAAATGAAGCTGATGTTATATGTTACAACGGTTTTTGTAGTGTTCATCAACAATTTAATATTGATGATATAGATTTTTATAGAGAAAAATATCCAGGAATTTTAGTTGCTGTTCATCCTGAGTGTGATCCAGCTGTTTGTGATAAAGCTGATTTTGTAGGAAGTACATCACAACTAATTAAATATATTACAGAACTTCCAATTGACCAAAAAGTTGTTGTTGGAACAGAATTTAATATGGTAAATAGATTAAGAGAGAAAAATACATATATATTAAGTTCTACAAAACCTGAGTGTCCAACTATGAATGAAACAACACTACAACATTTATATGACACTTTAAAATCTATAAAAGATGATAAAATTTCTCCACTTGTTGAGATTGAAGTTGATGAAGATACAAGAAATTGGGCAAAAATAGCACTACAAAGGATGTTTGAAATATGATTCATATAAAAAAGTTTGTTAAATACGCAATAAATGAGGACAATGGAAGAGGAGATGTATTCTACGATATTGCACCAGAAGGGAAATTTACAGCAAAAATAATATCAAAAAGTGATGGTATTTTAGCTGGAGTTAAATATGCTGAAATTTTGGCACAAACAGAAAAAATCAAAATTGAGTTTTTAAAACAAGATGGTGAAGTTATAAAGAAAGGTGATGTTTTAGCGACACTTGAAGGAAGAGCAGCAAAGCTTTTATCAAGTGAAAGAACATTTCTAAATATGCTTCAACACGCAAGTGGAATAGCTACAATGGCTAGTAAATATGCTGCAAAACTAGAAGGTTATAATGTAGTTTTGCTTGATACTAGAAAAACAAGACCACATTTAAGAGATTTTGAAAAATATGCTTCAAGAATTGGAGGAGCAATTAATCATAGACTTGGACTTGATGATTGTTTGATGTTAAAAGATACACACTTAAGAACAATAACAGATTTAAAAGAGTTTGTAAAAAAAGCTAGAAAAAGAATATCTTGGGTTACAAAAATAGAAATAGAGTGTGAAACTTTTGAACAAGCAAAAAAAGCTATGGATGCAGGAGCTGATATTATTATGTGTGATAATATGAACTTTGAGCAGATTAAAGAGGTTGTAGAGTTTAGAAACCAAAACTTTGCTTATGTTTTGGTGGAAGCAAGTGGAAATATTAATCTTGATACTATTTGTGAGTATGCAAGTACGGGTGTTGATGCAGTATCTAGTGGAAGTATTATTCATCAAGCAACTTGGCTTGATTTTTCAATGAGAGTAGATTGATTTTGAATATAGAAAAGAGTTTATATCAAAAAGCACTAGAGTTAATTGAAAATTCTAGATATATTTTACTAATAACTCATGTAAATCCTGATGCAGACTCAATTGGTGGAGCATTAGCCCTATCAAACTTTTTTATAGAAAATAGAATTAAACATAAAGTTTTCAATGTAGGAAAAAACATTCCAAGAAATGTTGAATTTTTAAACGGATTTAATAAAATAACAGATATTTTACCGCCATTTTTTGACTTAGCAATAAGTGTAGATTGTGGTGCATATTCAAGATTAGGTATAAAGTTAGATGAAAACATACCTTTAATAAATTTTGATCATCATGCTTCAAATGAAAATTTTGGAACTATAAATTTAGTTGATGCAAAAATGGCAAGTACATCTGAAATTATATTTGATTTTTTTAAATACAATGATTTAAAAATTTCAAAAAATAGTGCTGAAGCACTTTATACTGGAATCTATTCAGATACTCAAGCGCTTTCACTTCCAAGAACCACAAAAGAAACTTTTTCAAAAATGAGCCATTTGCTTGATTGTGGTGTAAATTCTTCTTATATTGCAGAGAATTTTTTGCGAAAAGATAGCTTAGCAAAGTATAGAATATTGCCCAAGATTTTAGATAGTTTGGAACTTCATAAGGAAGGAAAAGTTGCTTCAATCTATGCAAAAAATGAGTGGTTTAAAAGTACAGGAGCAAAAAGTATTGATTGTGAAGAGGCTTTGGATATGATATTAAGAATAGGTGTTGTAAAAATTGCATTTTTTATAAGAGAGTTAGATAAAAGTTGTAGAATTTCATTAAGAAGTAAAGAAAATATTGATGTATCGAAAATAGCAAAAATATTTAATGGCGGTGGACATATAAATGCTGCTGGTTGTACAATATATGATAAAGATTTAGAAGAAGTAAAAAGTTTAGTTTTAAAGGAAATTTATGAGATTTAATAGAATAAGTTTTAAAGAAATTTTAGTTTATGCATTAGTTGTTTTAATTTTAATAATTGTTAGTTTTATATTCTTTTCAAAAACTTTTGAAAGGGATACTCCAATTGTAAAATTTGAAGAGGAGATTGAAGAAAAAGAGATTTTTTGGAATACAAAAACTCCTTTGAAGCTTATGGTTTCAGATGAAAGTGGAATTAAATCTTTTAAAGCAAATTTTGATGATGGGCAAAACTCTTATGAATTACAAAGCCAAGCTGAATTAATAGATAGTAAAAAAGGTATATATGGCGTAACATTAACACCTCCAAAAGAGGCTTTTATGTCAAAAAGTACAAGTGGAACTATTAATATTGAAGCAATTGATAATAGTAAATGGAACTTTTTTCAAGGAAATAAGATTAAAAAATCAACAAATATTGTTGTAGATAAAAGAAGCCCAAAAGTAGATGTAATTTCAAACTCATATATGATAAAACAAGGCGGAAGTGCAATTTTAGTGGCTATGATAGATGACGAAAATATAAAAGATTTTTATGTTAGTTTTAATGGTGAAGAGACATTTGAACTATTTCCATTTCATAAAAATAATTTTTATATATCAATTATAACTTGGCCAATTGATATAAATGAGTTTAAAGGTGTAAATATAATTGCTTTAGATAAAGCTGGAAATAAAACTATGACAAAAGTTCCATACTATATTCAAAGCTTCAAGCCAAAAATTGATAACTTGAAAATTAGTGATGATTTTGTTTATAGTGTAAGTCAAAATGTTCTTGAATTAAGTCAAATGGAAATTCCAGATAGACCACAAGATATTTTTGTAAAGGCAAACAAAGATTTAAGAGCAAAAAATCTTCAAACTATGAGAGATGTTACAAGAAAAAACATGGTAAATAATGATGTACCATTTGAAGTAAAAACATTTGTAAGACTTAAAAATGCTGCAACATTTGCAATGTTTGGAGAAAGAAGACACTATTTTTATAATGATGAAAAAATAGATGAAGCTTGGCACTTAGGAATGGATTGGGCAAGTGTAAAAAGAGCTGATATCATTGTAACAAATCCAGGTAAGGTTATATTTAAAGACTATCTAGGAATTTATGGTGAAAGCTTAATAGTTGATCATGGATTTGGATTATCTTCACTTTATGCACATACAAGTAGCCAAAGTGTTGAAGTTGGAGATTTTGTAACTAGAGGACAACATATTGCAAATACAGGAGCAACGGGTGCAGTTTTTGGAGACCACTTGCACTTTGGAATATTAGTTCAAGGAATAGAAGCAAATCCAAATGAGTGGCTAGATGCAAACTGGATGAAACTAAATTTAACAGATACAATAAATAGTGCAATTAAAATAATTGATGGAAATAAAAAATGAAACAAAGAACTTTAAAAAAAGATATAGAAATAGTTGGAATTGGGCTTCATAAAGGAGTTCCTGTAAAGATGAGGTTAGAACCACTTCCAGATGATAGTGGAATAGTAATATATAGAAGTGATGCGGGTGTAACAATTCCACTAAAAAAAGAGTATGTTGTTGATACTAAAATGGCTACTGTTCTTGGAAAAGATGGAGTTGTTGTTTCAACAATAGAACATCTTTTAAGTGCAATATATGCTTATGGAATTGATAATTTACGAATAGTTTTAGATAATGATGAAATACCAATTCTTGATGGAAGTGCAGCTGGATATTGTATGTTACTTGAAGAGGCTGGAATAGAAGAGCAAGAAAAAAGCAAAAAAGCAATAAAAATTAAAAAAGAGGTTGTTGTTACAACAGAAGATGGAAAAAAAGTAAGTCTTAAACCATCAAATAGAATTGTTTATGATTTTGAAATTAAATTTGACCATCCAGCAATTGGAACTCAAAAATTCCATTTTGATTACTCAATTGAAGAGTATAAAGAGAGCATTGCAAAAGCAAGAACTTTTGGATTTTTACATGAAGTTCAATATTTAAGAAGTATTGGACTTGCACTTGGTGGATCTATGGAAAATGCAATAGTTTTAGATGAAACTAAGATTCTAAATCCTGAAGGTTTAAGATATGATGATGAGTTTGTAAGACATAAAATCCTTGATGCAATTGGAGATATGGCACTTTTAGAGTATACAATGGTTGGTGAGTATGATGCAGTTGCTGGTAGCCACTATTTAAATCATCTTTTAACAAAAAAACTTTTTGAAGATAAAGATAATTATGAAATAATAGATCTTGAAGAGGCAAAAAGTGAAGCAAAAACATTTGAAATGGCATACGCAAAGGAGCTTAGTTAATTTTGATTGATATTCTTGTAATAACAATTTCAAATCCACTTTTAATTGGAATTTATAAAGATAAAGAGTTAATTGAAAAGATAGAACTAGATGGATTAACATCTGATAAACTACCACTTTTATTTAAAGATTTAGTAGAAAAATATGAGATAAAATCAATATCTTATGTAAACACTCCAGGGTCTTTTATGTCTATAAAAATCGCTTATATTTTTTTAAAAACACTTTGTCAAATAAAAAATATAGAATTTTTAGCTATTGATGGATTTACTTTTAATCAAAATTCACCAATAAAAGCACTTGGTAAAAAGTATTTTATAAAAGAATCTGATTCAATTAAAGTAGATTTTTTGCCAGAATTTTGTAAAATCCAAGATTTTAAATTACCAAATAGTATAAAAAATATAGAATTTAGTAAAAATACACTGCCAATATATAATTTACCAGCAGTATAATAAGGATAAATAGTGAGAGTAAGCGTTCCTGCTACAAGTGCAAATTTAGGTCCAGGTTTTGACTGCCTAGGAATTGCAGTAAATTTAAAAAATCAAGTAATAATAAAACCATCAAAATTTCATAGTGTTTCATTAAAAGGTGAGGGTGCAAATAACCCTGCATTAAAAGATAATAATATGTTTATCTCTATTTTTAATGATTTTTATCACAATCTTTCAAGTAAAAAAAGACACTTTAGATTTGAATTTTTTAATGAAATCCCACTATCACGTGGGCTTGGAAGTTCATCAGCTGTAATTGTTTCAGCAATTGCAAGTGCTTATGCAATTGAAGGAATAGTGTTAGAAAAAGATAAACTTTTAAATTTGGCACTTGCTTATGAAAACCATCCAGATAATATAACACCAGCTGTTATGGGAGGATTTAATGTTGCTTGTGTACAAGAAAATGAAGTGAAATATATAAATAAATCTCTTCCAAAAAGTCTAAAAGCTGTTGTTGTAATTCCAAATAGAGCAATTTCGACAGCAATTTCAAGAAAAACATTACCTTTTAAATACTCAAAAGAGGATGCGGTGTTTAATATTTCACACTCATCACTTTTAACAGCAGCATTCATGAGTGAAAACTGGGATATGTTAAAACATGCTTCACAAGATGTGTTTCATCAAAAATATAGAATGAAACATATGCCAGAGCTATTTGATGTGCAGAAAACAGCATTAAAAGAGGGTGCTTTAATGAGTACACTTTCAGGATCAGGCTCGACACTATTTTCAATGGCATTAAATGAAGATGCAAAAAAACTTGAACTTGCTTTAAAAAATAAGTTTCCACACTTTAAGGTTTTAACGGTAGATTTTGATAATCAAGGTGTAAAAGTTGAACTTTGATAATTTTTTTGCTATTAAGAAAAATTTGGGTATAATGCTTGGCTAGTTTGAAAAAAATAGTAAGAACTTGCATTTTTTGTAGAAATAAATATGGTCAAAATGAGTTAATAAGATTAAGATGTTTTGAAAATAGATTAATTTTATATAATAATTTTGGAAGAAGTTTTTATATTTGCAAAGAGTGTACTACAACTTTTTTAAATAATAAAAATGAAAAACTTAATAAAAAGTTTGAAAATCTACTTTTTAGAGAGTGTAAAAATAAAAATGAGTATCTTATACAACTTAAGGAGATTCTAATAGATGTCAGATAAAGTAAGAGTTTATGAAATAGCTGAAGAAGCTGGTTCTACGAGCCAAGATGTAATATCAAAGGCAAAAGATTTAGGAATAGAGCTAAAATCAGCACAAGCTGCTGTTTCATACGAAGAGGCTGAAGAGATAACAAATTACATTTTAACGGGTAAAAGTCCAAAGTTAAAAGTAAAAACAGAAAAAGCCAAAAAAGAGCCTAGTGAAGAGGCTACAGTAAAAGAGCAAGAAATAGTTAAAGAGATTGAAGTTAAAAATGAAGCAAAAGAGATTGAGCCTATTAAAAAACCTGAAATCAAAAAAGTTACACAAGCAAAAGATATTGAAAAAGCTTCAGTAAAAAAAGAAGAACTAGAAATTCCAGAAAATCCTACTAGAGTTGTACCAAAGAGAAAAGGTCTTACTATTATTAAAAAAAGAAGAGTAGTTGAAGAACCTGTTAAAACTATTGAAGAACAAAAAGTTGAAATAGCAAAAAAACCTACAAAATCTTTAAGTGAAATTTTTAAAGATGATAAAGAAGATTTTGCAGAAAAACCTTCTTACGAATCTAAACCAAAAATTAAAAAAGAGAAAAAGAAAACTCCAATTAAAGCACAAGAGCATGGTAAAAAAATTGAAGTTGTAAAAGAGAATGATGATTTCAGAAGTAGTGATGATTCACTTTTAGGTGAAGAGGTTGTTATGCTTGATATGGATTTACAAGATAACTTTAAAATCTTTGATGAACCAAAACCAATTAATACTGCAAATCAATCAAGAAGTTCAAGACCTGCTGCATTTGGAAATGCACCAAAGGGTCTTCAAAGAGGAAAAAGAAAGAAAAGAGTTGTAAGACAAAGAGAAGCTGTTGAGATTACAGAAGTTACAATTCCTGAAGATATTAGAGTTTATGAGTTTGCAGAAGCTTGTGGTAAAACTCCAGCTGAAGTAATTACAGTTCTATTTCATTTAGGAATGATGGTTACAAAAAATGACTTTTTAAAGCAAGATGAGTTAGAGATTCTTGGAGAAGAGTTTGGAATAGAGGTAACTGTTAAAGATGCACTTGAAGATGTAAACTATGAAGAGAGTTATGATGAAGAAATTGATACAAGTTCATTTGTAACAAGACCTCCTGTTATTACAATAATGGGGCACGTAGATCATGGTAAAACATCACTTCTTGATAGAATTAGAAGTTCAAAAGTAGCATCAGGGGAAGCAGGTGGAATTACTCAACATATAGCTTCTTATACAATTGAAAAAAATGGACAAAAAATTACTTTTGTAGATACTCCAGGTCACGAAGCATTCTCAGCCATGAGAACAAGAGGTGCAAATGTTACAGATATTATTATCATTGTTGTTGCAGCTGATGATGGAGTAAAAGCACAAACAGAAGAGGTTATTTCACATGCAAAAGCAAGTGGATGCCCAATTATTGTTGCTATGAATAAAATGGATAAGGAAAGTGCAAATCCAGATATGGTAAAAGCACAAATGGCTGAAAAAAATCTTACTCCTGTTGATTGGGGTGGAGATATAGAGTTTATTGGAGTATCAGCAAGAACAGGTGATGGAATTGAAGATTTGCTTGAAAACATCTTAATTCAAGCAGAATTACTAGAGCTTAAAGCAGATCCAAGTGCAAAAGGAAAAGCAACTGTTATTGAATCTTCATTAGAAAAAGGAAGAGGACCTGTTGCAAACATTATTGTTCAAAATGGAACTTTAAGAGTTGGAGATAATATTGTTTGTGATACTACATTTGGAAGAGTAAAAGCAATTACAGATGATATGGGAAATAGCGTAAAAGAATTAGGACTTAGTGAAACAGGTACAATTTTAGGACTAAATGAAGTTCCAAGTACTGGATCTAGTATGGTTGCTATGGATAATGAAAAAGAAGTAAGAGAAATTGCAACAACAAGAGCAGAACACGCACGTGCTAAAGAGTTGTCAAAATCTACAAAAGTATCTCTTGAAGAGATGAGTGGACTTATAGCTGAAGGAAAAATCAAACAACTACCAGTTATTATAAAAGCTGATGTTGGTGGAACACTTGAAGCAATTAAAGGTTCATTAGAAAAAATAGCAAATGATGAAGTAAAAGTAAAAATAGTTCACTCAGCTGTTGGTGGAATTACTGAAAGTGATATAGTTCTTGCAAGTGCAAGTGAGGGTTGTATTATTTTAGGATTTAATGTAAGACCAACAGGTACTGTTAAAGCAAAAGCAAAAGCAGATGGAGTTGAGATTAATACTTATTCAATTATTTATGATTTAATTGATGATGTTAAAGATGCACTTTCTGGTATGATGAATGCTGTTATTAGAGAAGAAAATACAGGTCAAGCAGAGGTTCGTGATACATTCGTTGTTCCAAAAGTAGGAACTGTTGCAGGTTGTTTAGTAACTGATGGAAAAGTTATACGAGGTGGACACGCAAGAATTATTAGAGATGGAGTTGTAACATATACAGGAAAAATATCATCACTGAAAAGATTTAAAGATGATGTTAAAGAGGTTGGAAATGGTTACGAGTGTGGAATTATGTTTGAAAAATTCAATGATATAAAAGTTGGAGATTTTATTGAAACATTTATTCAAATTGAAGAGAAAGTGTCAATAGACGACTAATGAAAAGTATAAATCTACAAAGAACTGAATCACTTTTAATGGAGTTAATTCCTGAAGCTTTATCTCATTTAGATAACTCTTTGATTAACTCTTTGGCAATTACAGGAGTTAATTGTAAAAAAGGAAAATATGACGCAATTGTATATTTTGATGGAAGTGATTTTGATAAAAAAGAGATAAAAGAGGTTATCTACTCTTTACAAAAAGCAAATGGTAGAATAAAAAGTGATGTATTAACTGCAACTGGTTGGTACAAATGTCCAAACTTTAGATTTGAAGTTGATACATCATTAGAAAATTCAAAACATATAGAAGATCTATTTGCAATAATAAACAAAGATAAAAAAACAAAAAGTAGTGAAGAATGAGTATAGAAGAGTCAATAAAATTAGCAGTTGAGAGCTTAGATGTAAAACTGTATGATATTATAAGAGTAAAAGAACACGGTAAAGATATTTTTAGAGTGGTTATTACAGCTGCAAATGGAGTTAGTTTAGATAAATGTAGTGAAGTTTCAAGACTTATCTCTCCAATTTTAGATGTTGAAGAACCAATGAGTGGAAAATATCTTCTTGAAGTTAGCTCACCTGGAATTGAAAGAAAATTAAGAAAAAATGAGCATTTTTTAGGAACTGTTGGTGAACTTGTAAAAGTAAAAAACAAAAATTTAGAAGTTTTTCAAGGTGAATTAATTTTTGCAGATGAAAATAAAATAACTATAAAAACAGAAAATGAGACAAAAGATTTAGAGTATAATGATATTTTAAGTGCATCAACTTATTTTGAGTGGTAGAATTTAATGAAAATTGATGACAATTTCTATATGAAATTAGCCATTGATGAGGCTTGGAAATATCAATTATTAACTTACCCAAATCCTGCTGTTGGATGTGTGATTGTAAAAGATGGAAAACTATTAGCAATCGAAGCACATAAAGAAGCAGGTTTAGCACACGCAGAAATAAATGCACTTAAAACTGCATTTCTAACACAAGAACAAAATAGTGTATTAAAAGCTTTAAACACAAGTAAAGAAATACACGAATTCTTAATAAAAAATCATAATAACTTTTTCAATGATTGTGAAATATTTACAACTCTAGAGCCTTGTAATCACGATGGAAAAACTCCATCATGTGCAAAACTTTTGGCTATTTTAAAACCAAAAAGAGTGATAATATCCTCTAATGATGAAACAATTAATGCACAAGGTGGAATACAAACTCTAAAAGATGCAAATATTGAAGTAAAAAGTGAAGTTTTAAAAAAAGAGGGCGATGATTTACTTCTTCCTTTCTACTCTTGGCAAAATAAAACTTGCATCTTTTTTAAAATGGCACAGACTTTAAACGGTATGATTGATGGAAATATCTCAAGTCATAGAGCAAAACTTTATGTACATAGCTTAAGAGATAAAATTGATTTACTTTTAATTGGTGGAAATAGTGTGAGAGTCGATAGACCAATTCTTGATACAAGATATGTAATAGGGAAAAATCCAGATATATTTATCTATAGCAAAAACAAGGTTTTTAATCCAAATATACCACTATTTTCTATTCCAAAGAGAAAAGTATTTATAAGTGATGATTTATTTAAAGTTCAAGATTACAAGTTTGTAATGGTTGAAGGTGTTTATACATTACTTGAAAAATTACAAAAAAGATTGGATTTTATAGTGTTAATTGTAAATCCAAAAATAAGAGATGGAGTTAATACAAATATAAAACTAGATTTAGATTTTGAAATTATGCATGAAAATTATATTGGGAATGAAAAGATAATTTTCTTAAAACGAAAACTATCTTAAAACTAAGATATTGAGATTTTTATTAGCTTTTTAATTGATTAAAATCTAAATTAAACTCAACTTCAATACCGTTTCCACTTTTTTGCATATTTATTGGAAAATTTAGTGATATAGAGTAAAGTTCACTATTTAGTCCATCAATAAGCTCAAAAAACTCATTTGGAGAACTTATAAGAATATTTACAGTGTAATTAAAAGTTAGAATTTCATCATCTTTTGTGCTGTTATATCTAATAATACTATTTTCAGGTAGCATAATTTTTAACTGCTCTAAAACTCTTGTATTTGATAAAACTTCATCATTTAAATACTCATCTTCAAAGTAGCTAAACTCTTGATTTTCAAGCTTAAACTCTTTTGCTAATACTAAAGCTTTGAAATTACTTCTTTTATCTTTTTCAATGCTTTCCACACGACTCTCTTCAAAAAGGTTTATTAAGTTTGGACGAAGAAGCATTAAACTCGACTCATCTTTTGAAAATAGCTCCATCTCAAGAGTTTTATCATATATTTTCATATATTCAATCATTACATTTTGAGGGATGATTTGGAAAATAGATTTTACTTTTTGCTCTATTCTTTTATTTATATTTATATGATTTGGCAAAATATAAGATGAGTTGCTTTTCTCTATTTTTGTTTGAGTAAACTTCTCTTTTAATAAATCAATATCTAAAAGAGTATAAAATTTATAAAGTCCAAAAGCAATCATTAGAAGAAAGATTATGAAGTAGATATATTTAAAATCTCTTTTAATTCGTTTTTTCCTTGGGATTACAAAGCTTTTTTGGTTTCTTTTTGATTGAGATAGTTCAAGTAAAGTCTCTTCAATATTTATTGGAACATATGATACTTTTAATAAAGTTTCATCTTCAAGCTTTTTAATCTCTTTATTTTCAAGCTGTTTTGTTTGATATAGTATTGTAACTTTTTCAACAAAGAAACTATTTTGTTTTGCATAAAGTTCATTTATTGCATTTTGAATAGTATCATTTAACTCTAAATAATAAACCTCTCTAAAAAGCTTTTGTGCTTCTAACTCATCATCATAAAAGTGAGTACTTTTTACAGTTTCATAGCTTGGTAAATCAATAATTTTACTATCAATTATAACTCCTGCACTATTTAAAATAGTTATAAATGCTTTATTATTTAAAATAAGCATTAAAAGTTCATTTCTACAGATATTTTTTTCTAGGTAGTTATTTAGAAGATGAAATGCTGAATAGACAAAATCAACTCCTGTTTTAACAAAGAAATTTTTTGTCTCAAAAAGTGAAGTTTTTAAAACAGCAATATCATATTCATTATTAAATTTTGCAATTTCACAATCTTTCATTTTGTCTGATAACTCTTTAGGAACTAGAGTTGTAGTATCACTTAAAAGTAAAGTTGAAATAAAAGTTAAATCTATATCATCTTGGTAACCATTTAGTTTTTGAGTTATATCATCTGGTAAAATATCATTTTGTACAATAAAATTTGAGTTATGAGTATCTAATATTAAACCATTTTTTAGTTTTGTAAACTCTAGTCTTAGTTTATTATCAAATTTATATGAAATAATATAAAGTGACTCTGCTTTACTACCAAACATTTTTTTCCTTATGCTAAAGAGTGTTTCATCATCTTATCTTTTATTAGTGCTTTTGCTTCATTTAATTCTAAATTTTCAACACTAAAAGCTTCACTAATATAAAAGTCAATTCTTCCAAATGGTTTTGGTATAATAAATTTATCCCAAGATTTAAATTGCCAATATTTTGTTGGAACTGTATTAAAACATCTAATCTTTTTAGCACTTTTTTGTGCAACTACAACTATTCCATCAGCTATACTATATCTTGGACCTCTTGGACCATCAGGAGAAATGGCTACATCATTTCCCATTTTAAGCTCTTTTAATGCACTAATAAGAACTTTTGCACCACCTTTAGAACTTGAACCTCTAATTGCCCAAATTTTAAACATGGCTGCTAATCTTGTAATAGTTTCACCATCACGATTTTCACTAACCATAGCTTTTACAGTTCCATTATCTCTAAATGCATGATAATTGAAAATTTGTCCTAGCAAATCCCCATGCCACATACAAACTATAAATGGCTCTAAATTTTTATCATTTGGATGGTGATAGACTTTTTTATTTGTCATATAAATAAATTTTACAATAAAATATAAAATATAATGTGCGAAATTACGTTTAAATTTTTTCCACATATTTATCAACTACTTCACCTATTAATGATGTTCTAGATGCCTTTGTGATTTTCACATTTACAAATTTTCCAAGAAGTTCATCACTTCCTTTTGCAAATATTTGAAGATAATTATCTGTATATCCCATAATTTCACCATTTGGTTTTAAACTTTCAAACAATACTTCAAAAGTTTGTCCAATATAGTTTTGCATATTATTTTCTAAATGCCTTTTATGAAGTTCAATAAGTTCACTTAATCTTGCACTTCCAATCTCATCTGGTATTTCTTGCTCTTTTAGTTCCAAAGCCTTTGTATTTGGTCTTGGTGAATATTTAAAGTTAAATATTTGATCAAACTCTACTTGATTTACAACATCAAGTGTATCTAGAAAATCTTCGTGTGTTTCACCTGGAAATGCCACAATAATATCTGTTGTAATTCTTAAATTTGGAATTAAATTTCTCATTTTTGAAGCTCTATTTAAAAACCACTCTTTTGAGTATCCTCTTTTCATAGCTTTTAAAATAGAAGTTGATCCACTTTGTAAAGGCATGTGAATACATTTTGAGATTTTAGGATTTTTTGCAAACTCTTCAATAAACTCATCATCCATATGAAGTGGGTGTGGAGATGTAAATCTTATTCTTTTAAGACCTTCAATTTTTGAAACATCCTGAAGAAGTTTTGTAAAGCTATATTTCTCTCTTTTATCACTAAACCTTTTTCCGTAAGAGTTTACATTTTGCCCTAAAAGCATAACTTCTACAACACCTTGATCTACGGCTTTTTGGATTTGAGAAACTAACATTTCAGGTGGAATAGATATCTCATCACCTCTTGTGCTTGGAACTATACAATATGTACACTCCTTATCACATCCAACAGATATATTTACACTTGTTCTAAATTGATTAACTGCAACTGGTGCAAACTCATACATAGAATCATCGTTTGAAATAGATACTTCAACAGCACCTTTTACATCAACAACATCTTTTATTTTTGATATATTTCTAGCACCAAGTACAAAATCTACATAAGGTGCTCTTTTTATAATATCTTTTCCTAAGTGTGAAGCTGTACATCCACAAACACCAATTTTTGCACCCGTTTTTTTCTTTTTATTAAATTGTCCTATTTCTGAGAAAAGTTTTTGAACAGGTTTTTCTCTAACTGAACAAGTATTTATTATAATTAAATCGGCATCTTCAATATTTTGTGTTGCAGTGTAGCCTTTATGCTTTTCAAGTTCGGCTTGAATTGTTTTACTATCGGTGTCATTCATTTGACAACCAAGAGTTTGTATAAATAGTTTTTTACTCATATTAAAAAACACTTTTTTAATTAAAGTGCGTGAACCTCATACATATATTCATCATCTGCTAAACCATATTTTACTTCTCTAAAATATACATTAAATCCAGCACTCTCTAGGCTATCAACAAGTGCCATCATATCTTTGTGAGAGTTATCTCTATCAAAATAGAAGATTTTCTCTTTTATTTTATTTAACTCATCTATTATTTTTTCTAGTTGTACTTTTTTTGGCTTTTCATTTAGTTCATTTCTTGCAAATAATAATTCCATATATTTAAACCTTTTTTTAATAATTAATCGAAGATTATACTTAAGTTTTACTTTAATTTCTATAAAAGGCTTTTTTTGATAAAATGACTAAATAACTATCACATTGAAAATCACAAATCACATTTCAATGTTAAAAAAATTGAGGAAATTCATGGAAAAAATAATAGATATTTTAGACTCTATTGCATACGAAAAAGGTATAAAAATAACTGATGTAGAGAACGCTTTACAAGAGTCTTTAATTATAACAGCACAAAAAATGGTTGATGCATCTTTAATCTTTGATGCAAAAATAGATAAAGCAAATAAAAAGCTAATTCTTTTACAGAAAATAGAGGTTGTAGGAAATAGTGATGAAAGATTAGAAGAGGGTGCAAAAGATGCAGAAGGAAATAGTCTAAATCACGAAAATTATATAGCAATTGATGAAGCAAAATCAATTAATAGTGATCTTGAAATAGGTGATTTTTTAAGCTATGAATTAGAGTTTGAAAATATGGGAAGAAATGCTGCAACAATTCTTGCAGGTAACTTTGAATATAGACTTCAAAGATTCGTAGAAGAGGGAATATTAAGTAAATACAAAGAAAAAATTGGAAAAATAGTTTCAGGTGTTGTAACAAGAGTTGATAAAAATGAGAATACTTTTATTGAAATTGGTGAGATTAAAGGTGTTTTATATAGAAAAAATAGAATAAAAGGTGAAGGATTTAGAGTAGGAGATACTTTAAAAGCTGTTGTTAGAGCTGTAAATATTGACAAAAATCTAGGTTTAATTGTTGAACTTTCAAGAACAAGCCCAAAATTCTTAGAAAATCTTTTAGCACTTGAAGTTCCAGAGCTTAAAGATGAAAAAATAACTATTGAGGCAAGTGCTAGAATTCCAGGAACTAGATCAAAAATTGCTTTAAGCACAACAAGTGCACAAATAGATCCAATTGGGGCAATTGTAGGAGTAAAAGGTGTTAGAATTAATGCAGTTTCTTCTCAGCTAAATAGAGAAAGTATAGATTGTGTTGAGTATTCTGATATCCCAGAGATGTTTATTGCACGAGCTTTAAGTCCAGCTGCTGTTGTAAGTGTGCAAATAGAAAAAGCACCAGAAGGTGGCGAAAAAGGAAAAGCTATTGTTACAATAAATAGTGACCAAAAATCAAAAGCTATTGGAAAAGAGGGACTTAATATTAGATTAGCTTCAATGCTTACAAAATATGATATTGAACTAAATGAAATTGGTGGAAGAGTAGCCTCTAATACTGAAACAAATGATGAAAGTGTAGAAAAAACTACAGATGTAAGTTCGCTAGAGGCACTATTTAAATAATATGAAAAAGATATTTTTATATGACTCTTCAAAAAAAGAGAAAGTAGAGTTTAAATCTATAAAAGAAAATCTAGTAAAAATCTATGTTTGTGGACCAACTGTTTATGATGATTCACACTTAGGACATGCAAGAAGTGCAATTGCTTTTGATTTACTTCACAGGGTTTTAAAAGCAAACTCTTATGAAGTTGTTATGACAAAAAACTTTACAGATATAGATGATAAAATTATTGCAAAAATGAATAAAGAGAATAAATCTCTTGAAGAGATTACAAGTTTTTATATAAATGCATATAAAAATGATATGAAATTTTTGAATATTTTAGAAAATAGTTTAGAACCAAAAGCGACACAAAATCTTGAATCTATGAAATCTATGATAGATAATTTATTAAGTAAAGATATAGCATATAAAACAAGTGATACTATCTATTTTGATGTTTCAAAAGATAGTTCTTATGGTTCGTTATCAAAAAAAGCAAATGATGAAAATAGTATTGCAAGAGTTGAAGAAAATCTTGAAAAAAGAAATAGTGCTGATTTTGCACTATGGAAATTCGAAAAAGCAAATGAATTAAGCTTTGATGCAAGTTTCGGAAAAGGGCGACCTGGATGGCACTTGGAGTGTAGTGCTATGATTGATAAACATTTGGCATATAAAGATGAGTCTTTTCAAATAGATATTCATTGTGGAGGGGCTGATTTACTTTTTCCACACCACGAAAATGAGGCAAGTCAAACAAGATGTGCTACAAATCAAACTTTGGCAAAATATTGGATGCATAATGGTTTTGTAAATATTGATGGAGAAAAGATGAGTAAATCTTTAGGAAACTCATTTTTCTTAAAAGATGTTTTAAAATCTTATAGTGGAGAAGTTATAAGATTTTATCTATTAAGCACTTCATATAGAGCTGATTTAAACTTCAATGAAGAGGATTTATTATCAAGTAAAAGAAGACTTGACAAGCTTTATAGAGTTAAAAAAAGAGTTTATGGAGTATCTAGTAAAATTGAAGATAAAATGTTTAAAGATGAGTTGCTTAACTTTTTAAATGATGATTTAAATACGTCAAAAGCCCTATCAATTATTGATGAGTTTATACAAAAAGCAAATGATAGCTTAAATACAAATCCAAAAGATAAAAACTTAAAACAGCAAATAGTTTCAAATATAGATTATATTGAAGAGCTTTTAGGTTTTGGTGGAAGCGATGCTTATAATTATTTTCAATTTGGAATAGATGAAGCTTTAAAAACAAAAATTGAAGATTTATTAAAGCAAAGAGATATTGCAAAGCAAAACAAAGATTATGCACTTTCAGATAAAATTAGAGATGAGTTAAAAAATATGGATATATCTTTAATGGATAGTTCAAATGGAACTGTTTGGGAAAAATTATAGTTTTTTCTCAAACTCTTCTAAAAGATTTGGCATAATTTTTGCAATATCTTTAAAATCATAGTTAAAACTCTCTACTATAACACTATATAAATGGTGACTTTTATATTTTTTATGCCATAAATCTTCTTTATTTTCATAAAGATTATAATATTCAAATCTAAGTTTCAATGCAGTTTGTAAATTATTGTTCAAGATATTTCCAAAAAATTAAAATAAAAAAAGGGAAGATATTTAAATCTTCCCTTTTTTGGCTATATAATATATAAAATTATAGAGCAGCTTTTGAGTAAGCACTATCACTTACATTTTTTGTATCAACAATATATGGAACAAGTGCCATGTGTCTTGCTCTTTTAATTGCTCTTTCTACCATCTCTTGAGCATCTTTAGAGTTTCCTGTTAGCCTTCTTGGCATAATTTTTCCTCTTTCGCTCATTGAGTATTTAAGAATATCAACATTTTTATAGTCGATAAAATCAACTTTCATCTCTGTATATTTACAATATTTTTTTCCGTATTTTCTTCTTTCAGCCATTTTAATTCCTTTTTCTAGAATGGTATTTCATCATCTTCGATATCAATTTCAGGTACTCTATTTTGTGCAGGATTTTGTTGCTGCATTCTGTTTTGAGAACCACCAAAATTATCATAAGAAGGCTCATTATTGTACTGATTTTGATTATAGTTTTGTGCTGGGTTTTGATTATATCCTTGATTACTACTTTGGTTGTAACCTTGATTATAATCACCTCCGCCGCTTGAAGATTTACTATCAAGCATTTTCATCTCTTCAACTCTTAAAGAGTGTCTATTTCTAGCACTTCCATCTTGAGCTGTCCACTGTTCAAAAACAAGTCTTCCTTCTACTAAAACTTTAGAACCTTTTTTTAAGTATTGATTAGCAACTTCAGCAGATCTTCCAAAAAAGTTTATATCAATAAAGCAAACTTCTTCTTTTTGTTCACCAGTTTGAGCTTTATATCTATATGATGTTGCAATAGCAGTTTTTGCTAGTGCTGA
>CANRCH010000002.1 GCA_947629065.1 uncultured Aliarcobacter sp. | reverse complement strand
GTTTAAGTAATGATATAAAATATAAAAAGATATTTACAGAGTATATAAATCTTGATAGCTCTTGCAAGTGGAATGGAGTTGCTAGAGGATATTTTGTATCACTTTTTATGGATACAATTAAAGCAAAATCTTATAAACTTGTAGAGAAAAAAGAGTTTAAAAATCTTGAAGTTCTTACTTATTTAGTAGATGAAGAGTTTTATGTAAATATTATAGATAAATACACAGTTTTTGAAGATAAACTAATGATTGATTATAGTGGTATTTACTCTACAGATTTGATAAAAAAATATGATGAGAGTTATGAAAATATATATTTAGATAAGCCTAGATTAGATGTTGATTATTTTAATAGTTTAGTAAAATTTAACTTTTTTAAATCATACTTTTCAAAAGAGGGTTCAAGTATTAATAGATAATATTTTATAAAAGAGAAGTTAAACTTCTCTTTTATTTAAAATTTTTAGTGGCAACCACATCCAGAGCCACAACCACCACTCTTTTTAGCTTCATGTTCAGCTTTTATTTTTTGACCTTCAGTTGAACAGGCACTTACACCTGCTGGCATTGTTGGTTGAATTGCTTCATTTGAAACTTTATCTTGATTGTCAAGCATAGATATAAGTTTGCTTGCAGCCATCATATATCTTTTTGCACTAACTGATTCAGGTTCAAAATATACTATTGGTTTTCCAGCATCTCCACCTTTTCTAATTGCTGGTTCTATTGGAAGATGTGCTAAAACTTGTGTATTATACTCATTTGCCAAATCATCACAAGTTCCAGTTCCAAAAATATCACTCTCTGTATTACATGATGGACAGATAAATCCACTCATATTTTCAACAATTCCAGCTGTTGGAATATGCAGTTTTTGGAACATATCTAAAGATCTTCTACTATCATCAAGTGCAACATGCTGTGGAGTTGTTACATTTATTCCAGCACTAACAGGCACACTTTGTGCTAAAGTTAATTGTGCATCTCCAGTACCTGGTGGCATATCAATAAATAGTATATCTAGTTCTTCCCATAAAATATCTCTAATTAGCTGTTGGATTGCCTTCATAATCATAGCACCTCTCCAAATAACAGCTTCACCTTCAGCCATTAAAACACCCATTGACATAACATCAACTCCAAAAGCGTTTAATGGTTTTGCTTTATTTCCAATTACTTCAACTTCAGCTCCATTTACTCCCATCATTCTTGGAATATTTGGTCCATAAATATCAGCATCTAAAATTCCAACTCTTTTTCCTTGCATTGCACTTGCAATTGCTAAGTTTACAGTTGTAGTTGATTTTCCAACTCCACCTTTTCCAGAACTTACCATTACTATTTTTTTAATTTGTGGTGCAATATTTTGTCCACTTACGCTATTACTTTTTTGAACCTCTTCTTTTGGCTTATTAAAGTTTAGTGTTAAATTTAAATTCATAGATTTTAATGCATTTGGAATAGTTCTTCTTAATTCATCTTCAACCTCTTTTGCCGTTGAAGTAATATCTAATAAAATTGTACAGTTATTATTTTCAAGTTTAATATCTTTTACGAACCCAA
This sequence comes from uncultured Aliarcobacter sp., assembly GCA_947629065.1. Classification (GTDB taxonomy): domain Bacteria; phylum Campylobacterota; class Campylobacteria; order Campylobacterales; family Arcobacteraceae; genus Aliarcobacter. The sequence continues at coordinate 29,837 of CANRCH010000002.1, read as the reverse complement.
AATCAATAATAGATTTTGAAAATCCAGGATATTTCACGCTTTGTAGAGCTTCTTTAATATTTTCAATACTCATAAAAATTCCTTTTATTTTAAATTTTTTAATTATATTTGAAATAGGATAACTTTTGTCTTAAATAAGATTTCACATAGTAAGATAAATTATTATATAATATCAAAAATACTATTATTTAGAGATGTTTCTTCTAAATAAATTTAGTTTTTTAAGTTAAAATAATGAAAAAAGAGATGAAATACAAACTAATAAAAGAGCTTAATAATCTTCCAGAACTTCCTACAAATATTATTGAATTAGATAATTTTAGAAAAGAAGATAGTATGGATACAAAAAAGCTGTTAAAAATACTACAACAAGATCCACTAATAGTTGCACAAATTTTAAAAGTTGCAAACTCAAGCCTTTTTTCGTTTAGAACAAAAGTTGATACTTTAAATAGAGCCATAAATCTTCTTGGAACAAAATTTGTAATTTCTATTGCAATTGGTTCATCTATTACAAAAAGTATGAATTCAAATCTTCTAGCATATGCTGCAAATATTGATGACTTTTTATTCATATCTTCACTTGCAAGTACTATTATAGATAGTTGGATTTCACAAATTGATACAGATTTAAAAGATGAGCTACTTTTACCAGCATTTTTACAAGAAGTTGGAAAATTTACAATTTCATCAATTATTCAAGAAAATAAATTAACTCATGAGTTCTTACAAGAACTTGAAAGTTCAAAGGATATAGAAAAAGTTGAAGAGCGTTTCACAGGTTATAACTGTTCTCAAATTACAGCTAATATATTTAAAAGATGGGATTTTAGCCACAATTTAGTTTTTCCAATAGCTTTTGCAAGTGATGTAGAAAATGCACCACAAGAGTTTAAAACTCGCGCTCAAATTCTTCAAATAATCAAAATTCTATGTGATATTAGATATCCATTAAGCAATGAAAATATAGAAAAGGCACTTAAAAAAGTAGCCCTTTATGGTTTTGATATTGATATATTCCTTAAATCGATTGAATCTATAAAAGAACAAATAGAAAAAGCATCTTAAGTAGAATTAAGTAACAATTAGTTAAAATTTGTAACTTTTTTACTCAAAGGAGATGCTGTGTCGGATATTGATTTAATCCTACTTTGTGCTGGAAACTCCACACGCTTTACAAATAGTGTTAAAAAACAGTGGCTTAGAATAGGAAATGAACCTTTATGGCTAAATGTTACAAAACGATTAAGTTCATACTACTCTTTTAATAAAATAATTGTAGTTTCACATAAAAATGAACTAAAATATATGCAAAACTTTTCAGATGACTATATCTTTGTTGAAGGTGGTAACACTAGACAAGAGTCAATCAAAAATACCCTAAAACATACAAATAATAAATATGTAATGATAAATGATATAGCACGTGCTTGTATCGAAAAAGAGACTGTTTTAAATCTTATAGAAAATAAAGAAAAGGCATCTTGTATTGTTCCTGTTTTAGATGTAAGTGACACAGTTATTTTCCAAGAAAATACTATAAACAGAGATGAGGTAAAATTAATTCAAACTCCTCAACTATCAAATAAAGAAATACTTAAAAAAGCTTTAGAAACTTCTATTGAATATACAGATGAAAGTAGTGCAATAAAAGCTATAAATGAGTCTGTTTTTTATACAAAAGGAAGTGTAAATAGTAAAAAACTAACTTTTATTGAAGATATAAAAAATCTTCCTTGCCTAGAAAAACCAAGTTATACTCAATTTATAGGAAATGGATTTGATATACACGCTTTTGAAGATGGTAAAAAAATGTTTCTTGGAGGAGTTGAACTTCCATATGAATATGGATTCAAAGCACACAGTGATGGAGATGTTTTAATTCACTCTTTAATTGACGCACTTCTTGGAGCAGTTGGAGCTGGTGATATTGGAGAGTTTTTTCCAGATACAGATGATAAATACAAAGGAATTGACTCAAAAGAGCTTTTAAAAGAGATTTTAAGATTTATACAAAATGTTGGATATGAGATTATAAATATTGATATTACAATAGTTGCACAAAAACCAAAAATAAATCCACATAAACTTGAGATAAAATCAAGTCTTAGTAAACTTCTAAATCTTGAAAAACAGTTTATAAACATAAAAGCTTCAACAGCTGAGAAACTTGGAACCATTGGAAGAGCAGAAGGTGTTGTTGTTTTATCTACAGCAAATTTAAAATATTATGATTGGACAAAATAAATGAATATATTAATAATTGAAAATGAGATCTATTTAGCACAAAAAATCGTTTCAAGATTGCTTGATGATGGGCATAGTTGTGATTATATTGAATCAGTAAATATTGATAATCTAACAAAAGATTATGACACTATTTTACTATCAACTTCACTTCCTGCAAATGTTTGTAGAAGTGTTATTAAAAAATTTGCACCTGAGTCTATTATCTTGCTTTTGGTTTCATATATTTCAGATGAAACAGTAACAGAACCAATAAAACTTGGGGCAAAAGATTATATTATGAAACCATTTTTGATGGATGAGTTAGTACGAAAAATCTATCACTTTAAAGAGTGCAGAACTATGAGAAGAGAGCTTCAAGTATTAAGAGACTATTTTGAGTTTTCTATGAGTGAAATTGATACAAGTGAAGTTTTACTTCCACCATCTTTTCCTATTTTAATAGAAACAAATACACAAAATTATGCTGATAAACTAGTATTTGAACTATCAAATAAACTTGATATGCCAATCACTTTTATATCATTAAGTTCAAACTCTTGGCAAAAAGATTTCGCAAATGCTAGTGAAAAGGCAATTATTTATCTAACAGATTTTCATATACTAAAAAGAAATATAAAAGAGCAACTTTTAAAACAAATTGTTGATAAAAATTGCGTAATTTGTACACTTGAAACAGAAGATGAGTTTCCATATAGAAAAATTGTGTTTAATAATGAGAATAAAATCTTAGAAAATGCACAAATAATGACAATAAACGACTATGTAAAACTAATGGTTACCACTTACCAAAACAAATATCCAGATACTGAACTATCAAAAAGACTTGGAATTTCAAGAAAATCTCTTTGGGAAAAGAGAAAAAAACTTGATATTGAAAAAAAGAAGTAAAAAATGGGTTTTAGAAAATTCTTTTTAACAGTTGGATATAGTGGTCTTAGTCCAAAAGCACCTGGAACTGCTGGAAGTTTTGTAGCACTTATATTTGGAGTTATTTTACTTCAATTTATAGATTCAAGTACCCTGCTTTTACTTTCTCTTTTAGTTACAGTTATTGCAATTAAACAAATAGATATATATGAAAAAGAGGTTGGTCTTCACGATAGTGATGAGATTGTAATAGATGAACTAGCTGGTATGTGGTTGGCTTTAAGTATTTGTGGAATAAATAGTGAAAATATCTATATACTAGCACCCCTTGCTTTTGTGTTTTTCAGACTTTTTGATATATATAAACCATCAATTATTGGAAGAGTTGATAGAGAAGTAAAAGGTGGTTTAGGCGTAATGGGAGATGATATTTTAGCTGGAATATTTGCTGGAATTTGCACAGCTTTATCTTGGCAAATTATGGAGATTGTATCTTTTTAAAGTATAAGAAGAATCTTATACTTTAAATACTTACTTCACCAGCTCTGCGAACTCTTTGTAGATTATAGAGTTTGATGGAGGATTAAATCCTACAGAAATTGCTTTTATATTGTTATATTTTAGTCCCATTGCACTATTTGTAAATAGTGTTTGGTACTCAACACTTGCAAAATCTTCAATTTTACTATCAACAACATAATCACTATTTACTGTATAAATCTCAACATTTACCTCACCTAAAATTGGATGACTTCCTTGTTTTAGATTTTCTAATTTTGAAACTTCTACCCCATTTGCTAAAGCCAATAATTGATGCCCTAACCCAATAGCAAATAGTGGAATATTAGCTTTTATAAGTGCTTTAATAGCCTCTATTTCATCTTTATATATATTTGGGTTTCCAGCACCATCTGATAGTACAACAGCACCAATCTCATCATTTTCAAACATAGAGATTAATTCACTAGCATTTGTATTGTATGGATAAACTTCTACTTCTAAATTTGCATTTACAAGTTCGTTTAAAAATGTTTTTTTAACTCCAAAATCTAATACAGCAACTTTTTTATCACTCATACTAGCTTTTTTATAGGCATTTGCATCCATATCCCAAATTCCACTTTTGTGGATATATTTTACTTGTGTTGAAGAATCTTTTATAAAATTAATCTCTTCATATTTTTGTGCATCTTTTAAAACTTTTGCTAATTCATCTTTTGAAGAGATTTGTGTTGAAGCAACCATCATTTGGCTACCTTCATCTCTTAGAACTTTTGTTAAATATCTTGTATCTATATCACAAATTCCTAAAGCATTTTCTTCTTTTAAAAACTGTGATAAACTTTTTTGTGCTCTATAATTTGAATACTCATCGTGATAATTTCTTACAATTACTCCACTTATTTGTGCTTTTGTGCTTTCCATATCATCACTATTTATTCCAGTACTTCCAATCTCAACACTTGTAAAGTTTACAAAAAGTCCTGCATTACTTGGATCTGTTATAACATCTTCATATCCAAATGTAGAGTTATTAAAAACCAGTTTTCCTGTTTTTGTACCACTTGCTCCAAAAGAGTTCGCTTCTAAAAATAGCCCATTTTCTAAGTAAATATATATTTTTTCCATTAGATTAATCCTCTTTTTATTAATTCTTCCTCATAAAGTCTATGATAAATTAAATCATACTCTTCAGTTCCAGGAATTAGTCTTCTTTTATAGTTTCTTAATTTCGCTAAAACTTCACTATCAGCTCTTTCAAAACCTTTCATAAAATCATCTATTGATGCAAAAATAACATTTTTCACTTGGTTATCTGAACAAACATAGTGTATAAAATCCTCTTCCCATAAATAGTCTAAAATTTTATGTGCTATATCTGAAAATCTATCTTCGTTGTTTAAAATAACTCCAAAATCATTTGCAAGTCTTTTTTTAGTCATCCAAAAAAGTTGTCTTCTATCTGCGTTTAAATACTCAATCTCTTCTTCTTGTGCATCTAAAATTTCATGAACTTTTTCATCAAGTGCATGCTCTTTTTCAATATCCTCATCTAAAATTCTTTCAATTTCAGCCTCTATTGCACTCTTCTCTCTTCTTATTTCAATAAAATCGCAAGTCATTATATCTCTTGCTATTCTTCTTGCTATATATGTTGTATGATGTAATCTTAATCTCATATTTTAGCCCTTTATAATTGTATCGTCTCTCTCTGGTGATGTTGAGATTATCCCAACTTTTACATTTGTTATTTCTTCTATTTTTTCTATAAATTTCTTAGCATTTTCTGGTAATTCATCGTAGTTTCGTACTCCTACAACACTATCCCATCCAGCTATTTCTTCATAAATTGCTTCTACATTTGACATATCAGATGGCATATAAGAGATTTTTTCTCCATTATATAAATATGATGTACAAACTTTAATTTTGTCAAAACCATCTAAAACATCTAGTTTCATTAAAGCCAATTTATCACATCCATTTAATCTACTTGCATATCTAACTGCAACAGCATCAAACCAACCACATCTTCTTTTTCTTCCAGTTACTGTTCCAAACTCTTTTCCAACTTCACCCATAGTTTTTCCATATTCAGTGAAATCTTCAGTAGGAAATGGTCCATTTCCTACTCTTGTACAATATGCTTTTACAATTCCAATAACTTCACCTATATCTTTTGGGTTAAGTCCAAGTCCTGTACAAGCACCTGCACTTACTGTGCTTGATGATGTAACATAAGGATAAGTTCCGTGGTCAATATCAAGTAGTGTTCCTTGAGCACCTTCAAGAAGAACTCTTTTTTCATCTTCAAGAGCTTTCCAAACCATATTTGTAGTATTTGTTATAAAACTTCCTAGTTTTGCTTTATACTCTTCAAGCTCTGCTAGAAGTTCAGATTTATTTGGTGTATCAATCTCTAATACATCAAAAATTGCTCTATTTTGTTCAAAATAGCTTAAAATATCACTACAAAGTTTTGAAGGATTTAATAACTCTCCAGCTCTAAATCCACTACGACTTGCTTTTTCAGCATAAGTTGGACCAATACCTTTTCCTGTTGTTCCAATAGCTTGATCACCTTTTAATCTCTCTTTAGCTTGATCAATTAATGCATGAAAAGGAAGATTTAAATGTGCTTTATCTGAAATATACAGTCTTCCAGTTAAATCATCAAATTGATTCATCTCTTTAATAATATTAAGTGGAGATACAACAACTCCATTTCCAATCACATTTACAGCATTTTTATTTAAAATCCCAGATGGAATTAATTGTAAAGCATATCTAACTCCATCAACCCAAATTGTATGTCCAGCATTGTGTCCACCTTGGCTTCTACATACCATATCATACTTTTGAGCAAGCATATCAACTATCTTACCCTTTCCTTCATCTCCCCATTGAATTCCAACAATTACATCTGCTTTCATCACTTACCCTTCTGTTATTTTTAATAAATTATCTGTATAAAGTGCAAAACCTAATGACGATATTCCATTTGCACTATACATTCCACCTCTACATAAAACTAGATTATCTTTTATTACTCTATAGTAAATATCATTATAATATTTAAGACTTCCATAATATAAAGGTGCAATTATAATATTTGAATAATCAACCTCTTTCGCTTTTTTAAGAAGTTTTTCTAACTCTAGTTTGATTTTTTGTGGAACTTTGTCTAAAATATTTTCTAGACTTTTAATATCTTTTACTCTTAAAAGTTCATCCAACCAAGTACAATTTAGTTTTAAAAGTTCAGATATTTCACCTTTTTTAAATATTTCTAAATCAATATTTAATTCACTACTTACAAGTTTTGGAATATTTATATTTGATATTTGTAAAATTGGTTCTATTTGTAAAGCTCTTAAAATATCAGCTGTTAAATTTAAAATATCTGAAATATTTGTATGTTCAATCCACTCACAACCTATTTGATAATCTTCACAACTAGGATATGAAAAAACAGGTTGAACATAGAACCATTTTTTTTGACTTGTTGTTCTTCCTAATCTTTTTGTAATAATTCTTACTACATCCAAAGTTGAATCAGCTCTTAATGAAACTTGTTCATTTTCTTCATCTGAAAACTTTATAAGTTTTCTTTCATTTTCAATAGCTTGGTGTTGTGAATATGAGAAATTTGGTGTTAAAATCTCTTCAAAACCTTTCTCTTCCAAAATTTGGCAAACACTATTTTCTAAAACTCTTTTTGCCTTTGCAGTTTTACCGAAATATAAACGGCTTCCTTTTGGAATTTCGTGTTCAAAAATCATTTCTATTAGTTCCCTTTATAGAAAGTTTGTGCAAAAACCCTATTTGCAGTTCCATCAAAAGTTCTAATTTTTAACTCATCCATTACAAGTTCAATTGCATTTACAGCCCATGAAGCTTCAAAATCTTCAACTAATCCCATATGATTAATTCTGAAAATTTTTCCAGCTAAATGGTCTTGACCACCTGCAATATCTACATTGTATTTTGTTTTTAAAAGTTTTCTAATCTCATTTGATTGTTCTGTATAAGCTGTTGTCATTGCATTTGCAGGATTCTTTGGATAAATCTCAAATCCAATAGCTTTTAAAGCCTCTTGTGTAGCTTTTGCTCTTTTTGCTGTTTGTGCATAAACATTTTCAAAACCTATCTCTTTTAGTTTTTCTAAAATTGCACCTAAACCAATAATTAAAGTTGTAGCTGCTGTATATGCTGTTGTATTCTTCTTTTGATTTTTTATCTCACTTGCAAGATTAAAGTAATAACCAGCTGGTTTTTCTTCTATTTTTGAAACTGCTTTTTCGCTTAATCCAATCATCGCAAGTCCAGGAGGAAGCATAAATGCTTTTTGACTTCCAGTTATTAGTGCATCAATATTTGAAGTATCAATTTTTTCAACACCAACAGCTGTAATTCCATCTGCAACAATCATAATCTCTGGATTTATTTTTTTAACTTCACTCGCTATTTTCTCAACAGGATGTCTTAATCCTCCAGCACTTTCACAAACTTGAATAAAAATTGCATCAATACTGTTATCATTTTTTATAGCATTTACAATATCTTCTACAGATACAGGAGTATTCCACTCATTTGTAAGTTCTGTATATTCGATATTAAAAGCTTTACAAATTCTTCCAAATCTCTCTCCAAACTTTCCAGAATTAACTGTAAGTGCTTTTTTTCTTGTAAGGTTTGTAACACAAGCTTCCATAGCTCCTGTTCCACTTGAAGCTAACATTAAAACTTCACTCATATCATAAATTTCAAGTAATAAATTTCTAGTCTTTTCAAAAATCGCTTCAAACTCTTTAGTTCTATGGTGAATTGTAATATCACTCATTGCTTTTCTTGCAAACTCTGGTACAGGAGTTGGACCTGGTGTTAATAACATATTCATATCCTTATCAATTATTTAAATTCAGTAAAACAGAACATTTTAGCTAAAATAAGATTATTAAATGGTTAAAATATTTTATTTTTGCTACAATAAAGAAAAAATCTTTAAGGAAAGAGATGACAATTTTTAGGCTACTATTTTTCATAATTTTTATATCTGGTTCAATTTTTGCAAATGATTTTATAATAAATAGAGATAACTCAAACGCTAACTTCTCAATAAAATATTATAAAGATAAAAAACTTGAAGCAAATTTTTCAAATTTGTATGCAAGAGTTGATTATGATGAAAAATCAAACACTCTTAAAAATTTAAGTGGTGAAGTTTATGTAGAATCTTTAGATGCAAATAGTGAAAATTTAAAGAGTTTAATTCTATCTGATAAAATTTTAGATAAAGAAAAATTTCCGACAATAAAATTCACTGCAACAAAAATTGATGAATTTACAATCTATGGAAATCTGCAAATAAAAGATGTTGTAAAAAATATTGAATTAGAGTTAAATGACTCAGGAGTATTTTTTGGAACACTATATTTAAATCTTCAAGGAACACTAAAAAGAAGTAATTTTGATCTATCTTGGGATGAACTATTTGCAAATGGAAGTAGTGCAGTTGCTGATGAGATAGAGATTAATATTAATATAGAAGCCCGAAAAATAGAGGATATTCCACTACTTCAAATTAGAGAAAAAGTAAAAAACAAAAAATAGTCTTGACATTATTACTAATTAGTACTATAATTCCGTCAATTTGCATTTGTGCAGATTAAATTTTTAGTCAAGGATTGGTGTGTCAAGTATAAAAATCTATCAAGATTCCTACAAAAAAGCTATGAAAACTACTGTTCGACTTGAAAGAGTTTTCTATTTATTAAATAATATAAATGAAAACTACTTCTCAAAAAGTGGAATAACTTTTAATCAATTTAAAATTTTAGAAGCTTTATATCATCTTGGTGATTTAAATGTAGGAACTATTACAAAACTTACTTCAAGCACTCCTGGAAATACAACAGTTGTTGTAAAAAATTTAAAAAGAGATGGATTTATATCTTCAAAAAAAGACCCAAATGACAATAGAGCTTCAATTTTAACAATAAGTGAAAAAGGAAGCAAAATTATTGAAGATCTTTTTCCAACTCATGCACAAAATCTACACGATTTTATGCAAAGCTTAGATAATAGCGAAATTGATAATCTTTATTATTTGCTAGATAAACTATACAATCAAAACAAAAAGGAACAAAAATGAAAAAATTAGGACTATTAAGTATATTTGTTGCAAGTACACTATTTGCAGGAAACTACACAATTGATACAGCACACTCAAATGCAGGATTTACTGTAAAACATATGATGGTTACAAATGTAAAAGGAAGTATCAATGATATTGCTGGAACATTTGAGTATGATGAAAAAGCAAATGCTTTAGTAAAAGTTGAAGGTGAATTAAAAGTTGCATCAATTGATACAAAAAATGAGAAAAGAGATGCTCACTTAAGAGAAGATGATATTATGGATGCAGCAAAATTCCCTACAATCACATTTAAATCTACAAAAGTTGAAGGTGATAAAGTTTATGGTGATTTAACAATCAAAGGTGTTACAAAAAATATTGCACTTGATTTAGAAAATGGTGGTGCATTTGGTGAAAAAGCTGGATTTGCACTAAGTGGAAAAATCAATAGAAGTGAATATGGAGTAACATGGAACAAAGCTTTAGAAGCTGGTGGAGTTGCTGTTAGTGATGAAGTAAAACTTGAAATTGATATTGAAGGAAATCTTCAAAAATAACTATATCAAGTGGTTACTAACAATGGTAACCACTTTTTAATCTTTAAATAAGGAGATTAAAATGCTTAAAAAACTTTCAAAAGAGAATATGGGAAAATCAAATCTTGGATGGCTTCAAAGTAGATTTCATTTTAGTTTTGCAGAGTACAGAAACCCTGCAAATGTACATTTTGGAGTTTTAAGAGTTTTAAATGATGATATTATAAAAGCAAAAACTGGATTTGATACTCATCCTCATGAGAATATGGAGATTATTTCATACATTGTTGATGGTGAAATTACTCACAAAGACTCAATGGGAAATAGCGAAACTCTAAAAAGAGGAGAGGTTCAATATCTTAGTGCTGGAGATGGAATATTTCATAGTGAAAAAAATGAAGGAGATGTAGATTTAAGACTTCTTCAAATTTGGATTTTCCCACCACAAAAAGGACTTCCTAGACTTTATGGTTCGCATAGATATAAAGAAGATGAAAGATCTAATAAACTTTTAAATATCGTTTCAAGCCAAGATGGACAAAGTCCTATAAAAATCTATCAAGATGTAGATATTTATGTAAGTGAAGCCAATAAAGGCAAAACTTTTGAATATGAAATAAAAGAGAATGGACAAATCTACTTTGTGCAGATTGAGGGAAAATCACTTTTAAATGATAGTGTAAATCTTGATTTTGGTGATGCATGTGAAATTACAAAAGAGAATATTTTAAAAATAGAAGCTCTTGAAAAATCACACTTTTTGTTTATTGATATGAAAAAGTAGTTTTTTAAATACTTAACAGGTATTTCATAGCAATTTTGATAAAATCACTCTTCAAAATAAAACATTAAGAAAGAGTAGATGAAAAAAAGAGTTTTAATAAATGGAATTGGACGAATTGGAAAGGCTATTTTAAAACAGCTTTTAGCTAAAAATGAGTTTGAAATAGTTTGCATAAATGATATAAATCCATCTATAAAAAACATAGCCTACTCTATAAACTACGATACAACTTACGGAAAATTCGAAGATAGATTTGAAGTAGTTGAAAATAGTTTTTTACAAAACAAAATTTCAAAAATAAAAATTACTCATATTGATAATTTAAAAAAATTAGATTTAAAAGATATTGATATTTTAATAGATTCAAGTGGACAAAAAGTAAATATTAAAGAGTTAAAGAACTTAAATGTAGAAAAAATAATCTTAACTCATCCAGAAAAAAATGCCGATATAAATTTAGTTTTGGGTGTAAATGAAAAAGAATTAGATTTAAAAAATCACAAAATAATCTCAACAAGCTCTTGTAATGCAACAGCACTTCTTCCAGCTTTAAAACTAATAGATGATGAAAAAGAGATAATTTGTGGTGATATTGTAACTATTCATCCACTTTTAAATCATCAAAGAGTTTTGGACGGAAGTTTTGTACAAAGTGCAACAAGAGATGTTGATTTAAATTTTGAGTTTGGAAGAAGTTCAAGTTTTAATATAATTCCAAGCCGAACAACTACTATAAAAGCTTGTTCTTTTGTAAATAGTAAATTTGGTGAAGAGTTAATCTCTTCAAATTCACTTAGAGTTCCAACAGATACAGTTGGAGCTATAAATGTAACACTTTTTACAAAAAAACCATCAACAAAAGATGAAATATCTAAACTTTTTTTAGATTTTGAGAACAACCAAAAATTTCCAATAATTTTAAATAATTTTGATGCTTTGGTTTCAAGTGATTTTAAAAAAGAGGAGTTTACAACAATTGTTGATCATAGGTTTTTAGAAGTAAAACAAAATATGATAAAACTGCTTCTTTGGTATGATAATGAGTGGGGATATGCCTCAAAAGTTGTTGAAATATTGAAGCAATATTTAAAATAATAATAAATATTTGTTTTTGGTAAAATATCATTAACCATTTATTTAAACTCTATTAACACAAAAGGATTATACTTACAAATGAATATATCAATGTTTTTTATAATTTTTACCTTAGTATTTTTATTCCAAACATTGGTAATCAAAAAGCGTTTTATAGATAAATTAGATTTTAGCTATAAAACAAGAAAGTATCTAAGCCTTGCATTATATATAACATTTTTTGGGGTTTTAATGTACCCACTTGCAAGATACTTTCCCCTAGTGCCAAATTGGCTCTATTTTCTCCTTTCCCTACCAATTGGGGTGATTTTTTTAACATTTATAATAACAATTTTTCACGATATCACCTCAATTGGATTTAAAAAAGCTTTCAAAAAATCCAAAATATCTACAAAAAGAAGAAACTTCTTCAAAAAATCTTTTGATATTGGTGCAACTTCACTAATATTTGCAACAAATATAAAAGCCATGGATAATGCAAGACATATAGAGCTTGAAGTTGTAGATGTGAAGATAAATAATCTTAAAAAACCTTATAAAATAGTGCAGTTAAGCGATATTCATATTGGTGGATTAATTGACTATAAATTTATTCAAGATTTAGTAAAAAAAGTAAATATTTTAGATGCTGATATTGTTGTAATTACTGGCGATTTAGTAGATACAAAATTAGAATTTGCTACAAAAGCTCTTGATGAACTTAAAAATTTAAGAAGCAAATATGGTACATATTTTATTGTAGGTAACCACGAATATTTTCATGGTGTAAAACCAATTATTGATTATGTAAACTCTTTGGGAATTAAAACTCTTGAAAATGAAAATCTCTATATTGGAGAACCAAATCAAGGATTTTATCTAGCTGGAGTTTATGATAGATTTGGTTTTAGATATGGTGCATTTGAACCTGATATTAATAAAGCTTTAGAAAATACAGATGATTTTCCAGTAGTTCTTTTAGCTCACCAACCAAAATATTTAAATGATTTAGAAGATAGTAGTAAAATTGATTTAGCACTTTGTGGTCACACTCACGGTGGACAACTTTTTCCTTTTAATTTTTTAGTTAAATTGGAACAACCTTATGTAAAAGGACTTCACCAACACAATGAGTTCACACAAGTTTATGTAAATAAAGGAACAGGTTTTTGGGGCCCACCAATGAGACTTGGAGCTAGTAGTGAGATAACTATTTTAAATCTAAAATAGTAGCTCTTTTAAAATTTTTGCTATTTTTTCTGGGTTTGAAAAATGATCTATTTTTGAAACAAATTTTCCATTTTTGTCAAAAATATAGATATATGATGTGTGAGAAACAGAGTAATCCATAGCAGAATCTTTTAAAATAACTTTTTCATAATATGAACCATATCTTTTTGTCATATCATCTAAATACTCTTTGTTTGAACTAGCTCCAATAAAGTTTTGATGAAAATATTTTGCATACTCATTTAAGTTTTGTAAGCTATCTCTTTGTGGATCTACACTTACAAAAACCGCACTTAAATCATCTTTTTCTATATTTAATTGATTTAAAGCTTGAGATAAAGTGCTTAAAGATGTAGGACAAACATCAGGGCATAAAGTGTATCCAAAATATACGGCCAAAACTTTGCCTTTGAAATCATCTTTGTTTATTTTTCCATCCAAACTATCTAAAGTAAAATCGTAAGTTTTTCTCTCTTTATACTCATTTACATAAGGTTTTAAAAGAAATATTAAAATAGCTGAAATTAAAACTATTGAAATTATTTTAATAAATGTAAATTGATTTTTCATCTTTATATCCTTGTTTCAAAAATAAATCTAGCACCAATATTGCCACTTTTTTTCTCTATTTTTATATCTGCATTCCACTTCATATTATCTACATAACAAGCAGGAAGTGTTGCAACTGCTTCATAAAACCCATCTCCTAGATTTTTAATATCCACAAAATATTCTCCCATATACATAGTAGTTGAATATATATTTAAAGTTAGATTTTCTAAATTATTTTTACTGCTCTTTATTTTGAATTTTATCTCTTGCATAAGTGGAATATCTTTTGGATCTACACTTAAAATAAACTCTGTTTCATCTTGAATTACAATTTTGCAAGACTCTTTTCTTAAATCACAAGAACTATCTTGACTTATGAATTTTGTGTCGCCTTTAAAATATTCCAAAATAGAGTTAAAATCTATAAGAAAATAGCTTAAAACTATTATAATTACAACAAAAATTGATATTATTGTATTTTTTATACTATTTTTTTGTTCACTCAATTTTTACTCTTTAGTGGTGGTGTTTCATACCCATAGCAACACTTTTTACAGGAACATTTAGGCTTTGTATAGTTCCATCTTCAAACTCTAAATTTAGCTCAATACTATCACCAATATTTAAAGTTTTATTTAATTCAATTAACATAATATGTAATCCAGCTGGTTTTAAAACTGTTGTATGATTTGCCAAAACCTTAATTTCAGGTATTTCATACATAGTCATCACACCATTTTTCATATTATGTGTATGAAGTTCAACAAATTTTGCTACATTTGAACTAGCTTTTACTATAGTCTTATCTTCTTTTGTATTGTTTTTTAAAGTCATAAACACTGCACTATTTTTCATATTTGGTGGAGTTGCTCTTGCGTATGGATCAATTATTTCAAGATTGTTTGCACTTAGGATTAGTTTTGTAAGTAGAAGCAGAAGTAGAATTTTTTTCATTTAACACCCTTTTGATTTATAATTTTAAAATATTATAAAAAGAGTGTTAATTTTGTGTTAAATTACATCATAGCACAAGGACTCATCCCTGTTTTAAAGAATCTTGCAGTTACAGTATCCATTGATTTTATATGATTTATAAGCCAATTTACTAAATCATACTCAATATAGTTTTTTAGCTCTTTTATATCTTTATTTGATTCAAAATTGCTCCAAACAGCTCTTATTTCTGATAAGTTATTATCATGTTCACCTTTGTGAAATGGATAAGCAAAAAAACCTCTTTTTTGCATCTCTTCCTCTTCTGTTGCAAAGTGCTTAACTGTATGATCAACCCACTCTTGATAGATATTTTTTAGCTTATTAAAATTTTCATCTGAACTATTTTCTTCATATTTTTCTATATTTTCATAAACTTTATTTATTAAATCTACATCTTCAAAGTGTGTTTCATTCATAAAATCTTCATCAACTAAAGGTAAAACATTTTTATCTATTAACATATCATCTCCTTTGATTTTCTAAAGCTTTGAATATATTCTATTTCTTGATAAATTTTATTGACAATAATCAATTATTATAAACTATTATTCCAAGCACTTAAACCTCCACTTAGGCTATAAATCTCACCTTTATATGATAGTTCTTTTAGTTTTAGTATTAATTCTTTGCTTTTAAGCCCAATTGTACAAACTATAATTACTTTTTTTGAACTATCAAGCAGGTTTAAATCTTCTAAAATTTGATTTACTTCTAGCTTTTTTGAGTTAGCAATAGCTTCTAAATTCATAATATTTTTTTGTGTAATATCGATTATCTCTATATCTTCTTTATCTAAAATAAGTTTTTTTAACTCTTCCACACTTAGTTCATCTACTTTTATATCTTCTTTAAGATTTTTTAGTCCACAAAACTCTTCATAATCTATTAGCTCTTTTATTGTAGGATTTTTTCCACATACAGCACAGTTTTCATTTTTTGAGATTTTATACTCAATAAATCTCATTTTTAATGCATCAAAAGATAGAAGCCTATTATTTAAGTTTTCACCTATATTTAAAAGTAGTTTTATAGTCTCTGTTGCTTGAATAGTTCCTACAATTCCAGGTAAAACTCCTAAAACTCCAGCTTCTGAGCAGCTTTGTACAAGCCCAGCTTTGGGCGGATTTGGAAACAAACATCTATAACAAGCACTATTTTTATGGTTGAAAACTGTCGTTTGCCCTTCAAACTTTGATATAGCTCCATAAATAAAAGGCTTATTTAAAAATACACAAGCGTCGTTTATTAAATATCTTGTTTGAAAATTATCTGTTCCATCTACAACTACATCAAAGTTTTTTATGATTTCTAAAGCATTTCTGCTACTTAATCTATCTTCAGTATCAACTACATTTATATTTGGATTTATTTCATTTATTTGCATTTTTGCTGAAGAGATTTTTGATTTTCCAATGCTTTTTGTAGAGTGAATAATCTGTCTTTGTAAGTTTGATTCTTCAACTATATCAAAATCAATTATTCCAATAGTTCCAACTCCTGCTGCACTTAAATATAGTAGTGCTGGAGATCCCAAAGCTCCAGTTCCAACCACTAAAACTTTTGAGTTTTTAAGTTTTAATTGCCCTTCTAAACCAATATTTTCTAAAATTAAATGTCTACTATATCTATTTAATTCATCATCAGAAAGCCTATTTTTATTTGACATAATCTACCTCTTATCAGAAATTTACATATAAGAATATCAGAATAGAAGTTAATTATATAAACTTAAATTCCTGCTCCATCTTCAAAGCTTCTTAGTCTTCTTGGTCTAATTCCTACAATATCCCCTATTTTCAAATGTTTTTCTGCAAAATCATAGTGAGACAACTCCACAAAAACTAACTCTTTTTCATCATATAATTTTGCTAACTCTATTTTCACAAAAGAACCTGCTTGTTGTATATATTTTACTCTTAATTGTAAAATTGCATCATTGTCATTTACTGAAACTATCTCCAATTCGTGTGGACGAATAAGATATTTACTATCTTCTTTTGTGCTTATATTTTTTAATACCTCAATATCTCTTGAGTGAAATAGATTTACATTTCCTAAAAAGTTTATTACAAACTCATTTTTTGGATTATGAAAAACTTCTTGCGGAGTTCCTATTTGTTCTATTTTTCCTTTTGAGATTACAACTATTCTATTTGCAACTTCAAGTGCTTCTTCTTGGTCATGAGTTACTAAAATTGTTGTAATTCCTAACTCTTCTTGAAGCTCTTTTAACCATCTTCTTAAATCTGCTCTTACTTTTGCATCTAATGCACCAAAAGGCTCATCAAGCAATAATACTTTTGGCTCAACTGCCAAAGCTCTAGCTAAGGCAACTCTTTGTCGCTGCCCTCCTGAAAGTTGCCAAGGAAATCTTTGTGCAAAACCATCGAGTTGAATTAGTTTTAAAAGCTTTGTAACTTTATCTTCAATCTCTTTATTGTTTAATCTATCTTTTTTTGGTTTTACTCTAAGTCCAAAAGCGATATTTTCAAAAACAGTCATATGACGAAAAAGTGCATAGTGTTGGAAAACAAAACCAATATCTCTATCTCCAATATCTTTTTTTGCAACATTTATATTATTAAATAATATCTCTCCACTATCAGTTTCATCAACTGTTTCAAGTCCTGCTATCATTCGTAAAAGAGTTGTTTTTCCGCTTCCAGATGGTCCTAAAAGTGCAAGTAATTCACCCTCAACAATATCCAAATTTATATTTTTCAAAGCAACAAAGTTGCCAAAATGTTTTGTTAAATTTTTTACTTCTATTTTCATATTTACTCTTCATTATCTAATTTATTAAGTTTTCTAATTCTTTGCTTTTCTTTTGGCTTTCCACTCTAAAATATATTTTAATACTAGAGTTAAAAGTGCTAATATTGCTAAAAGTGTTGAAACAGCAAAAGCTGCAACAAAGTTGTATTCATTGTATAAAATCTCAACTTGAAGTGGCATAGTATTTGTAACTCCTTGAATATGTCCAGAAACAACAGATACTGCTCCAAACTCTCCCATAGCTCTTGCATTACACAAAATCACTCCATAAAGCAATCCCCACTTTATATTTGGCAAAGTTACTTTCCAAAATGTCTGAAATCCACTAGCACCTAAAAGAAGTGCTGCTTGTTCTTCATCATTTCCCATCTCTTGCATAAGTGGGATTAACTCTCTTGCAACAAAAGGGAAAGTTACAAAGATAGTTGCTAGTACAATTCCTGGTACTGCAAAAATAATTTGTATATCATTTGCAATCAAAAATGAGCCAAACCAACCTTGAGCACCAAAAAGCAAAATATATACAAACCCCGATATTACTGGACTTACAGCAAAAGGTAAATCTATTAAAGTTATTAAAAAACTCTTACCAAAAAATGAGTATTTTGCTATTGCCCAAGAAGCACAAACTCCAAAAACAACATTTAAAGGAACTGCAATAGCTGCAGTGATAAATGTAAGTTTTATAGCACTTAAAACATAAGGGTCATCAAAACTTAAAAAATATGCTTCATAACCTTTTCTAAAAGCTTCTGCAAATATTGTAATCAAAGGAACAATAAGCATTATCATTAAAAAAGCAAGTGCAGTAAAGATAAGCAAATATTTGATAAACCTTGACTCATTTTGTGAACTTTTTGTATTACTTATTGTTTTCATATTGCCTCCATACCTTTTCTTCTTGAACTCCATCTTTGAAGTACATTTATAAATAGTAACATCACAAAAGAGATTAAAAGCATTACAACTGCTATTGCTGTTGCTCCTGCATAATCGTATTGTTCTAGTTTTGTAACTATTAAAAGTGTACTAATCTCTGTTTTAAATGGCATATTTCCAGCTATAAAAACAACAGAACCATACTCTCCCAAAGCTCTTGCAAAAGATAGTGCAAAACCTGTTAAAACTGCTGGTAAAATAGTAGGAAGTATAACTTTATAAAAAGTTTGCCATCTACTTGCACCCAAAGATGCACTTGCCTCTTCTTGCTCAATTTGTATCTCTTCAAGTGCTGGTTGAATAGTTCTTACTACAAAAGGAAGACTTATAAAAATTAAAGCTATTGTAATTCCTATTGGGCTAAAAACTATTTTTACTCCAAGTGGTTCTAAAAACTGCCCAAACCAACCTTGACTTGAATACAAAGTTGTAAGTGCAATTCCTGAAACAGCTGTTGGAAGTGCAAAAGGCAAATCTACAATTGCATCAAAAACTCTTTTTCCAAAAAATGTATATCGAACCAAACACCAAGCAATAATTAACCCAAAAAATGTATTTATTAATGCTGCTATAAGCGAAGTTATAAATGTTAATTTATAACTTGCTATTACTCTTTCATTTGTCGTTGCATTTAAAAAAGTATCAAATCCCATACTAAATGCTTCTGTAAATAGTGCAATTAAAGGAATAATTACAATAATGCTTAGATAGAAAACTGTATATCCCATAGTTAATCCAAATCCAGGGATTGATGATTTTGGTCTTTTTAATATTCCAAAATTTAGTCTCATTTTTCTCCTTTTAATTCAAAATTTTTAATTATCTACATTGCTTTATATAGAATTATTTTGTCATCTTCATAAACTTTTGTATCAAGATTATTTAAACTTTTAATATTCTCTTCATTCAAATAGATATTTACATAATTCTTTAATTCGCCATCAAAGTTATAGATATGATTTCCTAAATCTCTATGTTCTCTTACCAAATTTCCTACAATTTCTTTTATACTCTCTCCTTGTAAAGAGATTTCAAAAATACCATTTGTAAATGTTTTTAAATCCTTTGTTATATAAACTTTTGCCATTTTCTGCTCCTTTGGGAACTTAAACTCAATCTATTGATAGATTGAGTCAAATGTCCCACCATCATCAAAGTGAGTTTTTTGTGCAATAGCCCAGCTTCCAAAAACATCATCAATTTTAAATAGTTCAACTTTTGGGAAAATCTCTAAAGCTTTTTGATCTACAAGTTCAGGAAGACTAGGTCTATAGTAATGTTTAGCCGCTATTTCTTGTCCCTCTTTTGAGTATAGATATTTTAAATACTCATTTGAAACAGTATAAGTTCCTTTTTTCTTAGCATTTTCATCTACAACAGTTACAGGTGGTTCTGCAAGAATTGAAATTGTTGGTACAACTATTTCAAATTGGTCTTTACCTAACTCATTTATTGCCAAAAATGCCTCATTTTCCCAAGCTAGTAAAACATCTCCTATTTTTCTTTGAACAAAAGTATTTGTTGAACCTCTTGCCCCTGAGTCAAGCACAGGAACGTGTTTTAAAAGTTTTGTAACATACTCTTTTGCTCTTTCATCTGCTTTTTTGTAAGCTTCAGAGTTAAAATCAATTTTTTCCAAAGTCCCTAACTCTTGTTTAAGTCCATAAGCATAAGCTACAAGATAGTTCCATCTAGCCCCTCCTGAAGTTTTTGGGTTTGGAGTTATAACTTCAACATCATCTTTTATTAAATCATCCCAATCTTTAATCCCTTTTGGATTTCCTTTTCTCACTAAAAATACTATTGTTGAAGTATATGGCGATGAATTATCTGTAAATTTACTTTGCCAATCTTTTGGTATTAATTTCGATTTATCACTTATTGCACCTATATCATAAGCTAATGCCAAAGTTACAACATCTGCTTTTAATCCATCAATCACAGCTCTTGCTTGTTTTCCACTTCCTCCATGTGATTGTTTTATTGTTATATTTTGTCCTGTTTTATCTTTCCAGTATTTTGCAAAAACTTTATTATAATCTTCATATAACTCCCTTGTTGGATCATATGAAACATTTAAAATCTCTATAGATTTCTTTGATGCTTCTGTTTTATAATCATATTCAAACTCTTTACTAGAACCTAATGTTGAAATTAGCAATGATGCTAACGCTATGTTTTTTATATTTTTTATCATTTTATCTCTCTTTCTTGATTTAACATACACTAAATGTGTGATAATTAGAGATTTAAAAAAAATCTCACCTATTAGCTCTTTTTATATTTATTTTTTCTACACATGTCGCACATCATTTTTTATCCTTTCTGCTTTAGATGATTTACTGTTTTTTTATCTATCATCTACTAAATTGGTGAAATAATATCCATAAAAATATTTTTTGTCAAGAGTTTTGTAAAAATTTTATAATAATTATAAATTTAATATATGATTTTTTGTTTAAAGTTACCGTTTTTTTAGGAGTTTTGAGTATATATTTTTTTTGAGTTTATATGGTTTAGAAATTTTATATTCCTAAACCACCTGTAAATTCATCTTTTAAAACATCCTCTTTTGTTACAGGAGCTTGTGCTAAACAAGATGCTATTGTTGTCTTATCCAAAATATGTGCTGTTAAATTTCTTATATTTAAAAATACTCTTCTAAAATGGCATTTTCCTTCTTGGCTACATGGCTCATAATTTGATACAGATACACAAGAAATCATGGCAAGCATACCTTCAAAATATCGTATAACTTCACCCATTGTTATCTCATCTGCACTTTTTGCTAAAACATAACCGCCATATCTTCCAGGAATACTTTTTACCCAACCTGCCTTATTCATTTCAAGCATAATATTTTCTAAAAATCTTCTTGGAACATCCACTTGCTCTGATAACTCTCTAATAGATATTAATTCATCTGCTTCTGCTATTGCAAAAAGAGCTCTTAATGCATAATCCGTCTTTTTTGATACTTTCATTTATTACCTACCTAATTGATGGATTATAATTGATTTTTATTTTTGTGTCAAGATATTCAAAAAGAGTGTTCTATTTCAGCTCTTAATATTATATTTTAATTTTCAAACTGGAAAATATTTAAAAACTCTTTTGCTCTTTGTGTTTGTGGATTTGAGAAAAACTCTTTTGGTTCACTCTCTTCACAAATTTTCCCACTATCTAAAAATACAATCCTATTTGCAACAGATTTTGCAAATCCCATTTCATGAGTTACAATAAACATAGTCATTCCAGATTTTGCAAGATTTAATATTACATCCAAAACTTCTCTTACCATTTCAGGGTCAAGTGATGCTGTAACTTCGTCAAAAAGCATAACTTCTGGATTCATACACAAAGCTCTTACAATTGCAATTCTTTGTTTTTGTCCACCAGAAAGTTCACGTGGATATGCAAATTTTCTATCTTCAAGACCAACTTTTTTTAAAAGTTCTTCAGCTTGAAGCATTACTTCATCTTTTTGTCTTTTTTGTATTTTTAAAGGTGCAAGTAGAATATTATCAATTACATTTAAGTGCGGAAATAGTTCATAATTTTGAAAAACCATTCCTATTTTCTGTCTTATTTTTGTCCAGTCACTATTTTTATCA
Organism: uncultured Aliarcobacter sp.; assembly: GCA_947629065.1. Classification (GTDB taxonomy): domain Bacteria; phylum Campylobacterota; class Campylobacteria; order Campylobacterales; family Arcobacteraceae; genus Aliarcobacter. Next base: position 7,580 of record CANRCH010000002.1, on the reverse strand, counting down.
TGGATATTTTTACCTTGAAAAATTATCTCTCCACCTTGAATATTTTCTAAACCATTTATAGTTCTAAGAAGTGTACTCTTTCCACATCCAGATGGTCCTAAAAGTACTACAACTTCACCTTTTTTAATAGATAAATCAATTCCATTTATAACTGTTTTATCTGCATATTTCTTTACAAGATTCTTTATCTCTATTAAATTATCCATATTTTCCTACTTATTCCATCTATTTTCTAAAACTTTTGCAAACTTTGACATTGGATAGCAAATCATAAAATATATTACAAATATAAATCCATATATCCAAAAAGCAGCATCTGGAACTCTTAAAATATTGCTTTCTATTATTTGCTGACCTACTTTAATCACATCAACTACGCCTATCATAATAACCAAAGATGTCGTTTTTATCATTCTTGTTGTAAGATTTATAACTCCTGGAACTACTCTTTTAAAAGATAAAGGAATTAATACATATATATAAAGCTGAATTTTATTAAACCCTAAAGCTAAAGCTACATCACTATTGTGTTTTGGAATTGACTCCATAGCTCCTCTTGTAATATCACCAATTTCAGCAATTCCCCATAAAACAAAGACATAAATAGCTACAAACTCTCCACTTAAATCAATCTCAAATAGACTTGGGATTATAAAATAAAAGATAAATAGAAGTACTAAAATAGGAATAATTCTAAAAACTTCTAAATAAAATCTACAAATAAATCTTATAATTTTATTCTTTGAAGTGTAAATAATTCCAAAAATAACTCCAAAAATCAAACTTAAAAATATTGAGATAAATGCAATTTGCATAGTATTTAAAGTACCTTCTAATATTCGTAAAAGGTTATTTCCTTCAAATAAGAGATCAATTCCCGTGTTCTGCATATCTCATCTTCCTTTCTACAACTGATAAAATAAGTGAAAGTGGTAAAAGAATTATTAAGTAGAAAAATACCAGCATAAACATAGTTTCATAAGTCATATAATATACACCAATTAAAGTTTTACTCAAACTTACAAGCTCTTTTACAGCAATTATTCCAACAACTGAAGTCTCTTTTACTAAAAACACAGCATTTGCCGCAATCAAAGGAATAGCAACACTTAGTGCTTGTGGAAGGATTACAAATCTAAAAAGTTGAACTTTATTCATTCCAAGGCTTAAACCTGATTCAATTTGGTTTTTGTGAACAGCTTCAATTCCAGACCTTAAAGCTTCACTCATATAACTTCCGCCTAGAAAACTAAGCCCAATTATTGCACAAACTTGTTCATCTAGGGTTATTCCAAATTTTGGTAAACCATAATATAAAAAGAATAGTTGAATAAGTAAAGGTGTATTTCTTGATAGTTCTATATAAGCATTGACTAAAGAGTTTAAAATTACACTCTCTTTAGCCAATAAAATATTGCATACTAAACCTATAATCAAAGAGAAAAATATCCCTATGAATGCTAGTTTAATTGTAACTAATAAAGCTTTTTGGAATAGCGGTGCGACCTCTATAATAAAATCTATATCCATACTAGATTATTGTTTTCCACCCTCAATAATAACTGATTCAATATTTATAGAATCACCATAAATAGGTTTTAAAGTCTCATTATAAGCTTTTTCTATGAATTTCTCTTCACCTAATTTTACTAAAGTTGTGTTAATCCACTCAAGTAGCTCTTTATTTCCTTTTTTAACAGCTGGTGCAATTGTATCAAGTGGTCCTAAAGAATCAATTCCTACATTAAATCCATCATTTTGTTTTGCCCAAGCAAAAAGTAGAGTATTATCGTGAGTCATTGCAGCTCCTCTATTATCTTTTAAAGCAGCAAATGATTCAGAGTTATGATCAAAACTTAAAGTATCTATTTCAGGATGATTTTTTGTGAAATATACATCTGCTGTTGTACCTTTTGTGATAATTAATTTTTTACCTTTTAAATCTTCAACTTTTGTTATTGGGTCTTTATCAGATGATACAACACCAATAGCAACTTTCATATATGGATTTGCAAAATCAACTTTTTTTGCTCTTTCAGGTGTTACAGTAAAGTTTGCTAAAACAATATCAACTTTGTTTGTAACTAAATATTCAACCCTATTTGCTGCTTCTAGATTAATAAACTCAACTTTATTTTCATCACCTAAAAGCTCTTTTGTTAATCTTTTTGCAATTACAATATCAAAACCTTGATGTTTTCCATAGCTATCAAGATAACCAAATGGTGCTTTATCACTAAATACCCCTATTCTTACTTTTCCATTATCTTTTATTTTATCAATTGAACTCTTATCTTTTGCATTTAAGCTTAAAGTTAAAGCTGGAACAAGTGCTAATGCAAATGCAACTCTCTTAAATTTCTGAAATATACTCTTCATTTTTTTCTATCCTTTTCTGACTATTTTTGTAGAGATTAATCTTCTATTGAGATTTTTGAAGTATATAAACATAATACTTTTTTGTCAATTATTTTTGACCATAATTAATATTTTGAGTATAAAAGTAACAATTTAGTTACAATCTAAACATTTGTAAATATTAGAAAATAGCTATTTGAGTAGAAAATAAAAAAGGGAAAAAGCAAAAGCTTCTTCCCTTTTTAAATTTACAGTATTTATAAATACTATAAATAATCTTCTATAGTTTTTAAACACTCTTCAATTTCTTGCTCTTTTTTCCCAACAGGTGCAACATAGTATATAGCTTCTGAAGCTTTCTCTTTTCCTAAAAGTTTTGCAATAATCCAAGTTGCTAAATATTTTGAAGATAAACATCCACCAGCAGTAGCAATATTTCCTTTTGCATAAAATGCTTGATTTAAAACTTCAACCCCAGATTCAATTACCCAAGGTTTAGTTATTAAATCAGTACATGCTGGAATATCTTCTAAAATTCCTAAAACAGATAAAAGAAGTGTTCCAGAACATTGTCCTACTATTATTTGTTTATCTTTGTCTAAAGATAGCCTAGATAATATTGTTTCATCTTTTGCTATATCTCTTGTTTTTAATCCACTTCCAAACAACACAACATCTGCACTATTTGCAAACTCTAACTGTTGTTGTGCTTCAATAGTTAATCCATTCATTGAAGTAACTGTTTTTGTTGGTGAAGTGATTTGAACATTAAAACCATGCTCTTTCATTCGGTTTAATATTCCAAAAGCAACTATTGAATCTAATTCATTAAATCCATCAAATGTTAAAATTGCTATATTCATATTTTGTCCTTGCAGATTAACTTTTTATGAGTTTTTTTCCTTCTTAGCTGCTCTCTTTCTCTTAGTAGGATCAAGTTCTCTTTTTCTAATTCTAATAGAAGTTGGAGTAATCTCAACTAATTCATCATCTTCAATCCACTCTAAAGCACTCTCTAAAGATAGAGCTTTTGGTGGGATTAATCTAATAGCATCATCAGTTCCACTTGCTCTTACGTTTGTTAGAGCTTTTCCTTTAATAGGGTTTACATCAAGGTCATTATCTTTTGAGTGAATTCCAATAACCATTCCTGTATAAACCTTATCTTGTGGTTTTACATACATTATTCCTCTATCTTGTAGGTTAAAGATTGAGTATGCAATAGCCTCACCATCTTCCATAGAAACTAATGCACCATTTTTTCTACTTTCAACTGTTCCACTATATGGTCTAAACTCTAAAAATGAGTGGTTCATAACACCCTCACCTTTTGTATCTGTTAAAAACTCAGTTCTAATACCTATAAGTCCTCTTGCTGGAATCTCAAACTCTAATCTTGTAAATCCAATTCCCATTGGAACCATATTTGTCATAACAGCTTTTCTTTTCCCAAGTTTTTCAATAATCCCACCACTATGCTCATCTGGTGTATCAATTACAAGGTGTTCAAATGGCTCATAAATTACACCATTTTCCTCTTTTGTAATAACTTCAGGTCTTCCAATACTAAACTCAAAACCTTCTCTTCTCATATTTTCAGCCAAAATAGTAATTTGAAGCTCACCTCTTCCGTTTACTCTAAATTTACCTTCACCAAATTGCTCATAAGTCATTGCAATATTTGTATTCATTTCAGAATCTAATCTTTCTTGAATTTTATTTGAAGTTACATATTTTCCTTCTGTTCCAGCTAGTGGAGAGTCATTTACAGCAAAAGTAACGCTAAGTGTTGGCTCTTCAATATGCATGGGATCTAGTGGCATTGGATTATTTACATCACATAAACTATCCCCAACATCGATTGTATCAAATCCTGCAACTGCAACAATATCACCAGCACCTGCTGTTTTAATATCAATTCTATCAAGTCCTTTAAACCCAATAAGTTTAGATACTCTCCCTTTTACTTTAGAACCATCTGCTTTACAAAGCATAACTGTATCACCTTGATTTATTGTTCCGTTGAAAATTCTGGCAATTCCAATTTTTCCAATAAAGTTATCATAATCAAGAGTAAATACTTGAAGCTGAAGTCCTTCTTTATCATCACCTTTTGGTTTTGGAACTTCTTTTAGAATAGTTTCATATAGTGGTTTGAAATCCATATTTTCATCATCTGGACTAAATCTTGCAAATCCACTTCTTGCAGCTGCATAAATAACAGGGAAATCTAGTTGCTCTTCTGTTGCATCCATTTGTGCAAAAAGATCAAACACTTCATCTACAACTCTATCTGGTTCAGCTGCTGGTTTATCAATTTTGTTTACCACAACTATTGGTCTATGACCTAAAGATAGTGCTTTTTTAACAACAAATTTTGTTTGTGGCATAACTCCCTCTTGTGCATCTACAAGAAGTAAAACGCTATCAACCATTTTTAAAACCCTCTCAACTTCTCCACCAAAATCGGCGTGACCTGGAGTGTCAATGATGTTAATTCTTACACCTTCATAATCAATAGCTGTATTTTTAGATAAAATTGTAATACCTCTTTCTTTTTCAATAGCATCGCTATCCATTACTCTATCATCTACATTTTGATGCTCTGCAAAAGTACCACTTTGTTTTAAAAGTTCATCAACTGTTGTTGTTTTACCGTGATCAACGTGTGCAATAACTGCAATATTTCTAATGTCTCTCATAATTCTTCTTTTTCTTAAATTTTCGCGGATTATATCTAAAAATAGCTTAGAAATATATAATAGCTTAAAAAGTGGTTAAATGAAGAGGAGTAAATGACTATTATTTACTCTTTTTATCTTCCTCAACTGGTTCATAGATATAAACAAAATCTGCTTTATTTGTATCTATTTTTAAATCTGCTTCTTTATCTATTTTTTGATTTGAAATAGAGATAAATGGAAGATTACTCAATCTTGCAAATCTTAATGGAATTCCCAAATCTTGCTCAATATGTAAAGCACCTGCAAAAACTAAAAGTTTATCTTTTGAAGTTTTTATAACATCTTTTGCAATTTTTGCTGCATTTTGTGCCATATATGTATCCCAAGTAACTTGCACTCTATACATTCTATTTAAACAAGGCTCTTCACTTGCTTTTGGCATCTTATCACAATGCTTTAAATATGGATAAATCAGCTGTTGATGTGCTGTTACATCTAAATCAAGATTATTATAAAAATCTTTCTCTTCTTGGCTCATTTTATCAAACTCTTTTAAAGAGATTTTTGCTCTACTCTCTTTTGATATATTCATACCATAAAGTCTTCCATTGTTATTTTTTACAGCTTCATAAAGCAGTGCTACATTTTCCCATTTGTATTTTGAAAAATTTTCCCAATCAACTTTTTGTTTAAAAGTTGCCGTATCAAATTTATCGTCTGTGTACTCTTTTAACAACTCATCTTGACTAGGTGTAAACCACTCATTTGCAAGATTTATTTTGTAACCCTTGTTTGCTAATTCATTTATAAACTCTTCAAAAAACTTATGTGTTTTTTCTGTATTGTGGTGGTCACCTACAAATATAACTGGATAATGCTCTACTTCATCTACAAGCTCTTGCATATCTATGTTTTTTGCTTGTTTTATAGAGTAAATTCCCTCTTTATTTTCTAAATTGTGTGTTAGTGGAACAGTTTTACTAGAACATGCACCAAATAAAAGCATTGTAGCCATTAAAGCTAGTGATTTTTTTAACATTTTTTACCTTTTTTTGGAACTAGGAATTTATCCTTAGTTCCGATTAAAATTTATAGTTTAGTCCTACATACGCAAGTCTTCTTTTTAGATAATATGGATCTCCTCCATTATCATCAAAATGTTTGTCTCCAATATTATCAACTCCTATTCTAGCTGTTAAATCTTTTGTGATTTTTTTAGAAATTTGTGCATTAAATAGTGTATATCCTGAAATTTTATCTCCGCTTGAATCATATTGAGTACCTAAATAGTTTGCACTTAAATATGAAGAAACTCCCCATCCAAGTTCAGAACTTAGACCAATATTAAATGTATTTTTTGGTCTATATGACAACTCTTCATTTGTCTCTTTATCTTCAGTTTTTAAATATGTATAATTTAGATTTATTTTGTGGTTTTCATTAAAATCATAATCAACATCAGCTTCAAACCCTTTGATTGTGGCTTTTGCAACATTTACATATGTATATTCAGTTAAAGGCATAAAAGGACCCATAGGGTAAACTGTTCTACCAGTTGATTCACCTGTAATTAAATTGTCTAAATCTGTTTTAAATATTGCTGTTTTAAATTTTGTATCTTCACCATAAAACTCATAAGCTAATTCATAAGATTTTGAAGTTTCTGCTTTTAAATCATCATTTCCAACATACCAACCATGTGAATAAGTTTGATATTCAGATGAACTCTCTTGTAAAGATGGTGTTTTAAATCCCTCTCCATAGCTTAGTTTTAATCTTTGTTTATCATCAATTTTATAAACAGCTCCTACATTTGACGACCACTCATTTCCGAATTTTTCACTATCATCTAATCTTGTTCCAAGAGTAAATACAAAATCTTGTAACTCAATCTCATCTTGAATATAATAAGAGTTTGTTCTAGCTTCAAAATCGTACTTTGTTGTTCCAGAAATTGGATATTTTCTTTTATAGTTCTCTTTTGCAGTTTCTGCACCTAAAACAATATAATTGTATTTTAAAGCAGATATTTTTACTTCACCTTTTAAAGAGTCTGTAGTTAAATTATGTATATAATTCATAGAATCAGATGAACCACCTCTATATCTTGAATCTGATTCTGCTCTTGTATAATCTACATTAAAGGCAATACTTTCAAATCGTTTTTCATAAGAAATACCATATAAATCTCTATCTATTTCATAAGATTTAGGATTATCATAAATCTTTCTTGTCTCTTTTCCTTTTATATAAGATGCTGAAATATTTTGAGTATCATCAAAATTATATTTTAATCTTAAATTCCCATCTAAAGTCTCTAAACCTTCAAGATATGTAGTTATTGCAGTTCCAGCTGCATTTGGTCCTACACTTTCATCTCTATCACTTTTTGTTACTCCTAATGCTATTGAAAATTTATCAGAGATATTTCCTCCTAAATTAACACTACCTTTTGCTTCATCTGATCTGTCAACACTAAATAGGACATAAAATGAATTTCTTATGCTACTATTTCTTTTAGTAACATATTTTTTTCAA
>CANRCH010000001.1 GCA_947629065.1 uncultured Aliarcobacter sp. | reverse complement strand
GTTCAATTGCAGCTGCCCATGAATCGAAGATTTGAACAACATCAGCACCTGATTGGATTTGTTTTTCTAAATATAGTTTTATTATATCTGTTAGTTTTCTTAATATATTATGTAATAATCCTGGGTTTGAGTAAAGTATCTTTTTAGATAAAGCATAAGTTTTAGTTCCTTGTCCCTCTATCATATAAGTTGCAAGTGTCCAAGGAGATCCTGTAAATCCTATAAGTGCCTTATCAGAAGGAAGTTGTTCTTTTAGAAGTTTTATAGTTTCATAAACATAAGTTAATTTTGAAGCAGCTTCTTCACCACCAACTAATTTATCTAAATCTTCTTGAGTTTTAATTGGGTCTTTAAAAACTGGTCCTTCACCATTAATAAACTCTAAGTGCATTCCCATTTCATTTGGAATTACTAAAATATCACTAAATAAAATTGCAGCATCAACCCCTACAATATCAAGTGGCTGAATAGTAACTTCAGCCGCTAATTTTGGATTATGACAAAGATTTAAAAAATTACCAGCTTGAGATCTTACTTCTCTATACTCTTTTAGATATCTTCCTGCTTGTCTCATCATCCAAACAGGAGTATAAGGTGTTGGTCTTCTAAAACATGCATCTACAAAAATTTTTGACATATATTATTCCTTTTTTATTTTTTTCCAACTTTACCTGTAAAGTAAAGTCCAACTGCTAATGCAACAATTGCCAGTGCGAAATATAGTAATTCTAATGGTGTTTCGTATTTTGTATGCAAAACTCTTTGAAAGTAATTCACAACTAATACCATTATAATTACTTTAGCTATTTTATCTTTTAGTTGATCAAGTGAACTTATATTAAGTACAGAACTACAATCATCTTCACTACAAGCTTCAGCTATTCTAGAGATAAATAACTCATAAATTCCAAAGGCAAAAATCAATAAAACTACAGCAATTAAATACAAATCTATTGCAGCAATAACACCTGCAACTATATCTTCATGAAAATGCTCTGGATGAGTACCATTTATAACATTTGTAAGCACAAATCCAGCTACATTTAAAACATCAATACTTGCAACAATAAATAAAATCACAGAACCCATAAAGCTGAAAATTACTGCAAGAATTACAATAAATCTACTTTTCCAAAGTCCATTTTCTATGATTTTTTTTAACATTTACATATCGCTTTCTAATTCAATCCATTTTAAACCAATTCTAACTGCATTTGTAGCAGCTCCTACTCTTACTTGATCAGCTACATTAAAGTAGTGAACAATATTTGAAGAGTAAATATCTTTTCTAATTCTTCCTACATAAGTATAATCTGTATCTGTTGAGATTATTGGCATTGGATATTGTTTATTTTCTAAATCATCTATTACTTTTACATTTTCAAAATCAGCTAATGCACTTCTAACCGCATCAACATCAACATCAACTCCATCTTGAAAAGTCACTGTTAAAGATTCACTATGAGATCTTAAAACTGGAACTCTTACACAAGTTGCTGCAACATCAAATTTTTTATGCATGATTTTTTGAGTTTCTGCAATCATTTTCATCTCTTCTTTTGTAAATCCATTTTCCATTGCAACATCAATTTGAGGAATTACATTTAGTGCGATTTGGTGTGCAAATGCTTTAATTTCAGTTTCATCTAATTTAAATGCAAAGAAATCTTGCATTTGTTGAACTAGCTCTTCCATTCCAGCTTTTCCAGCTCCTGAAACTGCTTGATATGTTGAAACATCAACTCTTTTTATCCCATAAAGTTCGTCAAGTGGTTTTAAACTTTGAACCATTTGAATAGTTGAACAGTTTGGATTTGCAATAATACCGCTCTCTCTCCAAAGCCTTATATCTTCAGGGTTTACTTCAGGTACAACAAGTGGAACTTTTGGATCCATTCTAAAATGACTTGTATTATCAATTACAACTGCACCTGCTTCAACTGCATATTTTGCATACTCTTCAGAGATACTTCCACCTGCACAAAAAAATGCGATTTCAACTTCTTGCTCTTCAAAAACAGTTGAAGTTAATTCTAAAACTGTCACATCTTTATTTTTATATTCGATTGTACTTCCAGCACTTCTTGCACTTGCAAGTGGAATTAATTTATTTATAGGAAAATTAAAATCTTCCATAACTCTAAAAAGCTCTTCACCAACAGCACCAGTTGCTCCAACAACTGCAACATTAAATTTTTTCATAATTTTTTACTCCTCTTCTTTTTCTTCTTTAGTTTCAATAATATCTAAAAGATTTGAGTTGTTGCTCTCTTCTTCATTTGTTTCAATTTCACCATCTTCATTGTATCTGATGATATTTCCATTTTCATCTAACTCTATCTCTTCATCCTCTTTTGGACATTTTGCAATAGATACAACTTTATCCTCTTTATCCACATTTACAATTATTACTCCACTTGTATTTCTTCCAGCTTTTCTAATTGTTTGCATATCAACTCTAATCATTTTTCCAATAGATGTTAAAAGCATTAAATCTTGTGTTTCATCAACTAAAACTTCACCAATAATATTTCCAGTTTTAGGAGATAATTTCATGGCAATTACTCCACTTCCTGCTCTATTTGTAAGCCTATACTCTTCAACTGTTGTTCGTTTTCCTATACCTTTTTCAGATACAGTTAAAATCTCTTGCTCTTCATTTTCAATAATTTCTGCATCAACAACGAAGTCACTTTCAATCTTAAATTTGATTCCTCTAACACCTCTTGTGCTTCTTCCTTGCTCTCTTGTTTTATCAACTTCAAATCTAATACATTGTCCTAGACTTGTAAATATCATTAAATATTGAGTATCTGGATTTGTAATTTTTGCTGTTACAACTTCATCATCATCATCTAAAACAATAGCTCTTACTCCATTACTTCTAATATTACTAAACTCAGTTAAGTTTGTTCTTTTTATAACCCCATTTTTCGTAAAGAATGCTAATGATTTACTCTCATCAAAATCACTTGTTGTAATAATTGCCATAATTTTTTCATCAGGTCTTAAATTAATTAAATTTACAACCGCTTTTCCTTTTGCCGTTCTACTTCCTTCAGGAATTCTATATACTTTTAGCCAATATAGTTGTCCCATATTTGTAACAAACATAAGAGTATCGTGGGTATTACTTACGAAAAATCTTTCAATAAAATCATCATCGTGAGTTGTAACTGCAACTTTTCCTTTTCCACCTCTTTTTTTGTTTTTCATAGGCTTTTATAGGTACTCTTTTTACATAACCGTTGTGAGTAATTGTTACAACCATTGGTTCATTTGGTATTAAATCTTCAATATCAATCTCATCATAAGAGTCTTCAATTTCAGTTCTTCTTGGATTTGAGAATTTCTCTTTGATTTCATTTAGCTCTTCTCTTATGATCTCATTTAATTTATCTTCACTTCTTAAAATTGATTCAAGTTCAGCAATCAAAATCATAAGTTCTTGATATTCAGCCTCTAGTTTATCTCTTTGAAGACCTGTTAATCTTCCTAATCTCATATCTAAAATTGCTTGAGATTGAATTGGGCTTAAATCAAATCTATTCTCTAAATTCTGTTTTGCTTCAGCATCATTAGAACTAGCTCTAATGATTTTTACAACCTCATCAATATTATCAACAGCAATTTTTAAACCCTCTAAAATATGTGCTCTTGCTTTTGCTTTTTCTAAATCAAAAATTGTTCTTCTAATAATTACAGTTTTTCTATGAGATAAGAAAATGTTTAAAATCTCTGGAAGAGTGAATATTTTTGGTTCTTTATTATGAACTGCTAGTAAAATGATTCCAAATGTTGTCTCCATTGGAGTTGATTTGTATAGATTGTTTAGAACTATTTCAGCCATTGCGTCTCTTTTTAGTTCAATTACAACTCTAATTCCTTCTCTATCACTCTCATCTCTTACTTCTGAAATTCCTTCAATTTGCTTATCACGTGCTAGTTCTGCTATTTGCTCAATTAATCTTGCTTTATTTACTTGGTATGGAAGCTCATCAATTACAATAATCTCTTTTTTTGCTCTTGTTTCAATATGATGTTTTGCTCTTATTTTCACACGTCCTCGACCTGTATTATAAGCATCAATTATTCCTCGTCTTCCAAAAATTGTTCCACCTGTTGGGAAATCTGGACCTTGAATAAACTCCATTAAATCACTAGCAACTGCATCTGGATTATCAATTAGATATAAAATTGCATCAAGAAGTTCACCAAGGTTGTGTGGTGGAATTTTTGTAGCCATACCAACAGCAATTCCTTCACTTCCATTTAGTAAAAGTGTAGGAACTCTTGTTGGAAGAACTGACGGTTCTTTCATAGTATCATCGTAGTTTGGTACAAAATTTACTGTATCTTTGTCTAAATCTCTTAAAACCTCTTCAGCTATTCTAGTCATTCTAGCTTCTGTATATCTCATAGCAGCTGCATTATCACCATCAACCGATCCAAAGTTTCCTTGCCCATCAACAAGTGGTGCTCTCATAGAGAAGCTTTGTGCCATACGAACTAATGCATCATAAACAGATGTATCTCCATGAGGGTGATACTTTCCTATAACATCTCCAACAATCCTTGCAGATTTTTTATATGCTGCTTTACTTGTAACATTTAATTCATGCATTGCATAAAGTATTCTTCTATGAACAGGCTTTAATCCATCTTTTGCATCTGGTAATGCTCGTCCAATAATAACACTCATTGAATAGTCTAAATATGAAGTTTTTACACTATCTTCAATATTTACATCTATAATATCTTGATTTTCAAAAAGGTTTTCCATTAATATAATGCCTTTGTAATTAAAATTGACTTGATTATACCTAAATTTATCTTAAGTAGTAGTTTATCGTTATTTACAAGAATAAAAAAAGGCTTGAAAGTTAAACTTCCAAGCCTTTTTATTGTCTAAGTTTTTAGCTATTATTTTTCAGCGTTATACTTAACAATCATAGCATAAATTTCATCTTTTAATTTTAGCTTTTCTTTCTTTTTTGTATCAATTTCAAATTGATCAGCATAAGCTTTTTCTAAGTTAATGATTTCATGGTCTAAATCATTGTGTCTGTCAAAAACTTTTGCAAAGTGTGCATCTTTTTGTCTTAATTCAGCTATTACATCTCTATGTTCGTGTAGCATTTTTTATCCTTGATTGAAATTTAAATTTTGGGATTATACTTATTTTGTACTTAAAATTAACTTCTATAATCTGCATTTATCTCTACATACTTATAACCTAAGTCACAACCATAAGCTATAAATTTACCCTCACCTACCCCTAAATCACAAATAATTTTGTATTTATCATTTTTCAATACTTCACCTGCTTTTGCTTCTGTTAATTCATCAAAACAGATTTCGCCTTTATTAAATACTACAACATCATTATATGAAATTACAAGTTTTTCATCATCACAAAGCACTTGTGAAGCTCCAATTGTTGAAGCGATTCTTCCAAAGTTTGGATCTTCTCCAAAAAGTGCTGTTTTTACTAAAAGTGAATTTGAAAGTGCTTTTGCAGCAATTTCGGCTTCTTTATCATCTTTTGCATTTATTACTTCAAAAGCAGCAACTTTTTTTGCACCTTCACCATCTGCAACCATTAACATTGCCATATCATGCATTACTAATCTTAAAGCTTCACTAAATGCCTCTTTATCATAAGCATTTGATTTTCCATTTGCTAAAACCATAACTGTATCATTTGTAGATGTATCTCCATCTACACTAATTGCATTAAAAGTTGTGTGTGAATTTTTTTCTAATGCCTCTTCTATATCATTAAATGGTGCATCTGCATCTGTACATATAAAGCATAGCATTGTTGCTAAATTTGGATTTATCATTCCAGCACCTTTTGCAACAGCTCCAATTTTAAAACTTTTTCCATTTTCTAGCTTTACTTCATAAAGACAAGTTTTAGAATATGCATCTGTTGTCATAATTGCTTTTGATAGATTTTCACCATTTTTTGCATTTAAATTAAAACTATTTGCACCATCTATTAGTTTTTGAAGTGGCAGTCTATTTCCAATAACTCCTGTACTACTCATAATTGGATTAACTAATTTAAATTTAAGTTGCGAAAATAGACTATTTATATCTTCAATTCCTTTTTTCCCTGTTAATGCATTTGCATTTTTTGAGTTTATTAATACAAAGTTTGTTTTGAAACCTTTTTCATAAGCTAAATAGTGTTTTAATGGTGCTGCTTGAAATTTGTTGTTTGTAAAAACTGTACCAACTGTACAAGGCTCATTTGTATATATAAATCCTAAATCATTATTTCCATTTGGCTTAAGTCCTGCGTGAATTCCATCACAAAAAAACCCATCAATTTGGTCTATAAAACCTTTTATTGGTAAAACTGTAAACATATTATAAATCCTTTGGTTCATTTATTAAATTTAATACTCTTTTTGCTTTAATTATTCCTCTTTGTGAGCCAACAATTAAAAGTTTTGAATGTGCATTGATTACTTTATTTCCTTTTGGTAACTGAACAAAAGCACCACTTTCTTCAGTGATTCCTATTACAGACACCATTAGTTTATCTCTTAGTCCTAATTGACTCAACTCTTTTCCTATAATCCAAGAATCATCATTTATTATAACATCTTCCATAGTAACAGGGCTATCTTTTTTATATAAAAACTCATCCAAGATATTTTCCATATCAGGGCTTATTGCCATAGCACTTACTCTTTTTGCCATAAGGGATGGAGTTGCTACAACTTTATCTGCACCTAGTTTTTTCAATCTTAACTTCTCATTTTGTGTTTCAGCATTTGAAATAATTAAATAAGGGCTTCTTTCTATCTCTTTTTCATAAAGTCGAACAGATGCTATAATTGTAATATTATCTGAAATATTTTTGGATAGTGCAATAACACCTTTTGCTGAACTTAAGTGAGATTTTAAAAAAGCAGTCTCTTTATATGGTTCTTCTTTTACAAAATATGGATAACCATGCTCTTTTGCAATATCTTCAATATTTTCACTTGGATCAACAACTACAAAAGGTATATGATTCTCTCTAAACTGTTTTGCTACTTGTGCTGTATATTCATTGTGATAACATATAACAAAGTGCTTTCTTAATCTTGCTATTTTAAAAAGCATTTTTCTCTCCTTTAATAGCTCTCTTAATTTTCCATTTGTAAAAACATCAATTACAACCCCAATTGCAAAAATCATACTTGCAAATCCTGCAAACATTAAAAAAATAGTAAATAGTATTGTCTCATTTTTAAAATGGTCTTCACTTAATGCACCAAAACCTGTATTTGTAAGGGTATATGCTGTTTGAAAAAGTGCTTCCATAATTGTATAATCTTCTAAGTAATAGTAACCTATTGTTCCTATCATCATAAGAATTTGAATTAAAATTAGTGGTAATCGTAGGGGTTGTAGTTTTGAGTAAATTAATGGATCTAAATCAAATTGTGGTTTTGACTTTTTAAATTCCCATCCGAGATTTTTTTTAAACCTAGTAAAAATGCTCATACAAGCACTTACTTATGCTTGTTATGAGTGTTTTTTAAGAGTTCTTAACTCTTTTGCAGAGATTTTTAATTTTGTAGTTGTTCCATCTTCTAATGTAACTCTTACAGTTCTTAAATTTGGTAAAAATCTTCTTCTTGTTCTGTTTTTAGCGTGACTAACGTTGTTTCCAACCATTGGTCCTTTTCCAGAAATTGCACATCTTCTTGCCATTTTTATTCCTTTTAATAGTGAAAAATATTTGCGTATTGTATCTTAAATTTCTTAAGTTATATTTAAATTTTGTTTAAAATATCTATAAACTTCCCTAAATTGTTTTTTAGGCTTAATTCTTGGGCTATTTTAGAGTTTTCCTCTTTAATTTTGTTTAATTCACTCTCTTCATATAAAACTGCATCAACTTTAAAAGGAGTGCTTGGATCACTTGGTTTATCCATAGTTGCATAAACATCAATTAACTCTTTTACATCATTTTTTGCACTTACAAAAACTACACATTTACAATACATAGCTTTTACAATATTTGATGATATTAATCTATTATGAGTTGGAAGTATCATAATATCACTTACAATAAATAGTTCTTCTAAAGATATATTTTCATCTAATTTTATAATCTTTTCTTGAAGATTTTTATATTTTGTTAGTGTAAAATCAAGTGCATTTAACTCTTGTTTTCTTCCAGATATTATTATTTTAAAATTTTTAAAAGATAATTTAGAACAAATATCTAAAAACTCTTTTACTCCATTTGTTTTGAAATTTTTTGCTGTAAAGAGTATTAATTTTTCATCATTTAGATTGTGTTCTTTTAAAAATCTACTTTTTATCTCATCTTCATTTTGCAAATATATATTCACGCTTGGATATATTAATTCTATATCTTTTTTTATATCTAAGCCATCTAATTTTTCTAATATCTCTTTTTTGCTTGAATATGAGTTTGTAATAGTTATTTTTGAATTTTTTATATATTCAAGGCTTTTTTCATCTAAATTTCCACTGAAAAAATATATATCTGGATATTTTTTCTTAGAAAATAGTTTAGAAACTAGATTTTGTTCTTTTAAAAGTTTGGCTAAATCTTGTTTTAAAATCTCTTTTATTAATGTGTTTGATCTTTTATAAAAAAATGTTTTTTTGTTCATTTTCTTCTTTCTATAGTTTTTTAAGCACTTATTATAGTTAAAACAAGATTATGATAAAATTTATATAATAGTGTTTTAATTTATAAGGTAAATAATTTATGGAAAAAAAGATAATCTATCTTGATAGAGATGGAGTTATAAACGAAGATTTTGGATATGTTTCAAAAGTTGAAAATTTCAAATTTGTAGATGGTGTTTTTGAAGCTTGTAGAATTTTTATAGAATTAGGTTATGAAATAATTATTGTTACAAATCAATCTGGAATTGGAAGAGGATATTATAGCTTGGAAGATTTTCAAATTCTTACAAACTATATGCTAGATGAGTTTAGAAAACAAAATATTGATATACTAAAAGTATATTTTTGTCCTCATGCACCAGAAGTTAATTGCGAGTGTAGAAAACCAAAAGATGGAATGATTTTACAATCTTTAAACGATTTTTCTATAGATTTAAAAAACTCTTGGCTAGTTGGAGATAAGATTAGTGATATAGAGTGTGCAAAAAATGGTAATATTGCAAATAAAATATTAATAGATGAAGAAAAGGTATCAAATAGTGATTTTTTTGTAGCAAAAAACCTGTTTGATAGCCTAAAATATATAAAGGCAAAAAATGAAATACAATAATATAAATTTTAATAAAAAAACAATTTTAATCACTGGTGGAGCTGGATTTATTGGTTCAAATTTAGCTTTTTATTTCCAAAAAAACTACCCTGAATCAAAAATTGTTGTTCTTGATTGTTTTAGAAGTGGTGAAACATTTTCAAATGGAAATTTAAAAAGTTTTGGTCACTTTAAAAATCTTGTAGGTTTTAATGGAATAGTAATAAGTGGCGATATAAATGATAAAAAACTTCTAAAATCTCTTGAAACAGATTATAGATTTGATTATATTTTCCATCAAGCAGCAATTTCTGATACAACTGCAGTTGAACAAGATATTATGATAAAAACAAATGTAAATGCTTATGAAGATTTACTAAAAATTGCAATAAAACACAAAGCAAATATGGTTTATGCCTCTAGTGCAGCAACTTATGGAGATAGCGATAGATTTGAAGTTGGTTTTGAAAAACCAAACAATGTTTATGGATTTTCAAAAGTTATGATGGACAATATTACTTATGAGTATTTAAAACAAGATTTACCTATATCTATTGTTGGATTAAAATATTTCAATGTTTATGGACCAAAAGAGTTTTTCAAAAATAAAACTGCATCAATGGTTGTGCAGTTTGGGCATCAAATTTTAAAAGGACTTACTCCAAAACTATTTGAAGGAAGTGATAAAATTTTAAGAGATTTTATCTATATTGAAGATATTATTCAAGCAAATATTAAAGCTTGTAAACCAAAAAAATCTGGTGTATATAATGTAGGAACTGGAAAAGCTAGAAGCTTTGAAGATATAGTAAATATTTTACAAAAAGAGTTAGAAATCAACAATGGAAAAGAGTATATAGAAAATCCATTTGTAGGTTCTTATCAATTTTTTACAGAGGCAAATATTCTTACAACTAAAAAGTTTTTAAGCTATGAACCAAGATTTAGCCTTGAAGCTGGAATAAAAGCATATGTTCCTGAAATTAAAAGATTATTTGCTGAAGAGGTAAAATGATAGATATTAGTAAAAAACCAAATATTCTTGTAATTGGTGATTTAATGATAGATCACTATTTATGGGGTTCTTGCGATAGAATTTCACCAGAAGCTCCTGTTCAAGTAATAAATGTAAAAAAAGAGAATGCAACTTTGGGTGGTGCTGGAAATGTTATAAATAACTTAAAAGCACTTGGAAGTAGTGTTGAAGTTATTAGCGTTTTAGGAGATGATAGTGTTGCCAATGAGCTTAAAAGTTTGCTTGAAAATATTGGAGTAAATTCAAAATCACTTGTGATTGAAAAAAATAGAAAAACATCTAAAAAAAGCCGTATCATGGCATCTAATCAACAAGTTATTAGATACGATAGTGAAAGTGCTGAAGATATAAGCATACAAAGTGAAAGCAAAATTTTAGAAGTTTTAGAAAAAAATATTAAAAAATATGATGCAATAATTTTATCTGATTATAAAAAAGGTGTTTTAACTTTCAAATTAACACAAGATATTATAAAAATTGCAAATCAAAATGGTGTGAAAGTTTTAGCAGATCCAAAAGGAAAAGATTTCTCTAAATACAAAGGTGCTTATACTTTAACTCCAAATAAAAAAGAGGCAATTGAAGCCACAAATATAGAGATTATTGATGAAAAATCTTTAATTAATGCTTTAAAAATATTGAAAAAAGAGTGTGATTTAGATGTTTCACTTATAACTTTGAGTGAGCAAGGAATTGCAATTTTTGATGAATCACTTTTTACAAGCCCAACAGTTGCAAGAGAAGTTTTTGATGTAACAGGAGCTGGTGACACTGTAATCGCATCTATTACTTTTGCACTATCTTGTGGACTTGATATTAAAAAAGCACTATATTTTGCAAACTTAGCAGCAGGTGTGGTTGTAGGAAAACTAGGAAGTGCAACAGTTACACTTGATGAGATTTATGAATATGAGTCAAGTCTAAACAAATCAAGTTCGACAAGTCATATCAAAACTTTTGAGCAGATTGAAAAGCTTTCACAAAAATTTCACTCTCAAGGTAAAAAAGTAGTATTTACAAATGGATGTTTCGATATTTTGCATGTTGGTCATGTAAAATATTTACAAGAAGCAAAAAGCTTTGGAGATGTTTTAATTCTAGGATTAAATGCTGATAGTAGTGTAAGAAAATTAAAAGGTGAAAGTCGTCCAATTAACACTCAAGATGATAGAGCTTATATTTTGGCATCTTTAGAGAGTGTTGATTATGTGGTGATTTTTGAAGAGGAAACTCCTTATGAACTTATAAAACTAATAAAACCTCACACTTTGGTAAAAGGTGGAGATTATGAAGGTAAAGAAGTAGTTGGACAAGATATTGCAAATGAGTTAAAACTTGTTCAATTTGTAGATGGAAAAAGTACAACAAATACAATAAAAAGGATACAAACAAATGCAAAATGCGATAATTAAAGAGTTTTTAGAACACCAAGAAACTATTGCAAAAGTAATAGATACTATGCAAGAGCCTTTGGAAAAAGCTGCAAAATTGGTAGTTGAAACTTTAAGAACTGGAAACAAAGTTCTAATTTGTGGAAATGGTGGAAGTGCAGGTGATGCACAACACTTTGCAGCTGAATTAACGGGAAGATATAAAACTGAAAGAAGAGGCTTACCTGGAATTGCACTTACAACTGATACAAGTGCATTAACTGCTATTGGAAATGATTATGGATTTGATAGAGTTTTTGATAGACAAGTTGAAGCATTGGCACAAAGAGGCGATCTGTTAATAGGAATTTCAACTTCTGGAAACTCAAAAAATGTAATAAATGCACTAATGATGGCAAAAGATATGGGTTGTAAAACTTTGGGATTAACAGGGCGTGATGGTGGTCTTATGAATCAACATTGTGATATAAACCTAATAGTTCCAAGCGATGATACACCAAGAATTCAAGAGATGCACCTACTTTTTGAACATACAATTTGTCAAATTGTGGATAATGAGTTAAGTTAAAAAAAGTAATTATAAACAAAACTGTAAATTTTATTTTCTCGCTTATTGTTTTTCATTATTTTTAAGTTTAAATCAAATCTATGATTATTATCTATATTTATGGATTGATTTAAACTCAATTTGTGAAAACTATAATCTACTTTTCTAAGATTATACTCATATTCATACTCTAAAACTGTTTTCATATCTAAAATTTCATATATATTTAACCCTAGTTTAGGCTTTATTACTGGATAGATATATGATTTATCAATATAAATTTCAAGATTTGCCAAATAATATAAAAAAGTATCTGCTGATAATTTATTGCTTAAACCTAGTCCACCTTTTATTAATAGGCTATTATTTATATATAAATTATTAAATTTATTATAATAGGATATTGCAAACTCAGATGATAAATCAGTTAATATACTATTTATAGGAAGATATGATCTCATATCATAAAAATCAATTTTATTTAAAAAAACTTCTGACTTATTTGCTAATATTTCAATATTTCCAATTTGTAAACTATTTTCAGAAAAATAATTCCTGTTGTCATCATAAAGAGTATTCCCAGCTAAAAGTAAACCTAGTTTTGTAAAGTTTTCTTTATCTTTTTGTAAATATCCAATACTTAATTGCTTACTATACTGTGTATTTATAGGGTTTTTATAATTTGAATAATCTATAAAATCTAAATCATCTTTATTAAGTAGATTTATTATATTTTTATAATCTTGATACTCTAAAATGCCTTTTTTTATATATAGGTATTTTGTGTAGTTTCTTATAAATTCTATCTCTAATTTTGAAAGATTATTATTTTCAATAGAAAAGCGAATACTATTTATATTCTTATCATCAATCTGGCTTTTTAATCTCTCCATTTTTTTCTTATCTAAATTCTCATTTATCATATACAGTGACCACTCTAAAGATGGTAAAGTATTAGATAATTGTATCAACTTAAATTTATTAGCTCTTTTTACAACATCTTTTGGAGTTAGCCAAAAAGAAATAGGTTCAGAATAGTAATCTTCTGAGCTTATTGATAGCATATTATCAATAATTGTTGCACAGTTGAAATTTGTAAAATAGTATGTAATATCAATATCCTTTAACTCCCAAAAATGATAGTAAATTAATTTTTGCTGTTCTGCTGTAAGATTTAATTTATATTCCCAAATATTTCTCTCTTCTTTATTTACATAATTGAAAATTTGTGTTTGATAGGGAGATAAAATAAAGTAGCCATTCATCCCTTTTATAATACTTTCATAAGCAAGAATAGGTATGTTTAGGTGGTTTAAGATTGTAAAAAAACTTATTGCATTTTCTCTTTCTTTACCATCATAAAAACCATTTATTTTAAAAAATATATGCCCCATCATACTTGAAGGATTTTTTATATTTTCAGATACAAAGATTAAATCAATAGAATCTGCATTTGTTTTTTCTAGATACTCATTAAACTCTTTACACTCTATATTTTCTTGTTTTAACTCTTTTAATTCGGGAAATTTTGTTGTAAGCCACAAATATCTAGCTGGAAACTTACAAGGATAAAGTTTATTATTTTTTATCTGTTCTATATTTTTTAACAACTCATTTTTTAATGAAAAATCATCAAATGAAAATAGAAAATCTTTACTATTTATATATGGTTTATCACTATTTATATGCAGTAAAGATTTCCATATATGAGAGTCATATATTTTATTTTGCTCTATCTCTTCATAAATATTATTTGCAAAAGAGAAGTTATTTATAAAAAAAGTTAAGATGAGAATAGATTTGAAAAATCTACTCATCTTAATGAAGAAATTCTTATTCACAATCTAGCGTTACATTCTCATCATATTTCCACATTGCACCAGTAACTGCATCTGTAGTTGTGCTTACTAAACTTGTTGCAACAACATCTCCCCAAAACCAAGGATTAAGTTTTTTTTCTACTTTTTTCTCTTTACATTCACCATCTTTAGTTTTAATCAAAATATCTTTACTATCTCTATTTACATTAACAGAAGAAGGAATTTGTATATTTGAATGTATTAAATCCTCTCCAATAATACTAGTTTCACCACTCTTTTCATCTTTTTTCGTTTTTATCTTGTAAACATCAACTGTTTGTGATTTAGATGACTGAATATTTATAGATTGATTTGCACCACCACCAAATAAAGTTGCACAACCTGTAAAAAGAATACTTACTGCAACAACAGAACTCATAATTAAAAGACTTTTTTTCATATTTTACCTCATATAATTTATATCTATATAATCTAATTTTAAATATTAGATTTATGTTTAATAATTTTTCACTAAGTTAAATTTTTTACCAATAAACTCTTTTGTACTTATTTATTTTCTATTTTCAGCATATGTGTAGCTAAGACACACTCTTTACCTTTTTCTTCATTTAATAAATGTAGTGCTGAATTAGCAACCCAAGTACCCATTTTAACTTCTTGCCAAATAAAATAATTTTTATTTTCTACGGCATCAATATGCAATGTTTGTATTTGCTCAGTTAAAGACTGAATTTTATGTCTTCCTGGTTCAAGTTTTAAATAGAAAAATGATTTAGCCTCAGTTCTACCTAATAGTTTATCATCCACAATTACTGGCATATGTACAGCTCCACCAAATGTTTCATTTCTACAAATATATAAATTTGATAACTCTGGATCTGTTTTAAACTCTTTTGCTATTCTATCTTCTTCTATTGTAGCCCTTTCCATTTTTTGCACACATCCTGTAAATAAAAATGAAAACATCAAAATTGAACTAACAAATAGAATAGTTTTTCTCATATTCACCCCCCCATCTAAATAAATGATTTTACTAACAAAACAAAAAAACAAATCTACAAAATATTAATTTTTTGTTTAATAGTTCAACATCATATCTAATCAATGTTTAATTTAACAACCAAATATTTAAAAAGTGTTGAATAAATCAACTGTTGTATTATAATCAAGCTGTTTGTAATCTAAACCTAAAAAAGGAAGGATTATGACTCAAAGAGATATGGCAGGATATTTAGATATAGATAGAACTACTTTATATAATTGGAGAAAGAAAAAACCTAATTTATATAAAACTGTAATGATGGGCTTAATGGTAGATGAAATTATAGATGAAACCGAAAAAAATTTGGAAAAATTAAAAGAATTAAGAAAGAGTTTTTCTCTTAATAAAAAATAAAATGGTTAAAAATAGGATTACCCTATTTTTAACTTTAATTTTCTAACCACTTTCTAAACTCTTCAATTTGAATTTCTGTCTGTTTTGTAGAAGTTCCACCATAAGAGTTTCTACTATTCATAGAGTTTTCTAAATTTAAGTAAGAAACTATCTCTTCATTTATATTTTCAAGCTCTTTAGATGATTTTCTAATCTCATCTATATTTAACTCACTTATATCTTTGTTTAAACTATTTGCAAAACTTACAACATCTTTTGTAATATAGTATGCAGTTCTAAATGGCATATTTTGTTTAAGTACTAAATAATCAGCTAAATCAGTAGCTGTTAAATGCCCTACTTTACAAGCATCTCTCATAGAATCAACATTTACAATCATAGTTTTTATAACTTCATTTAAAATACTAAGTGAGATTTCAATAGTTGCAACTGAATCAAAAACTCCCTCTTTATCCTCTTGAGTATCTTTATTATATGCAAGTGGAAGTGATTTCATAACTGTTAGAAGTGAGATTAAATTTCCATAAACACGACCTGTTTTTCCTCTTAGAAGTTCTGGAACATCTGGATTTTTCTTTTGTGGCATAATTGAGCTTGTTGTTGCATACATATCACTCATTTTTACAAAACCAAACTCATAAGAAGACCATAAAATTAGCTCCTCTGAAATTCTACTAATATGCATCATAGTTGTAGAGATATTAAACAAAATTTCTAAGGCAAAATCTCTATTTGAAACTGTATCCATAGCATTTTGTGAAGGTGCAGAAAAACCCAAAAGAGAAGCTGTTTTAAATCTATCAATAGGGTGTGGTGTTCCAGCTAAGGCTGCACTTCCTAGTGGTGAGTAGTTGTTTCTTATATATGAACTTTCAAATCTTTCAAAATCTCTTTTAAACATATTTGCATATGCCATCATATGAAATCCAAAGTTTATTGGTTGTGCGTGTTGTAAGTGTGTCATTCCTGGCATTAAAGTTTTTGTATGATTTGATGCAAGATTTACAAAAGTATCTATCAAAGTTTTTAGTTGTTCTTTAATACTTAGAGTTTTTTCTTGAACATAAAGTGTAAAATCTGTACAAACTTGGTCGTTTCTACTTCTTGCTGTGTGTAATTTCTTCCCAGCATCACCTATAATTTCTGTAAGCCTAGATTCAACAGCCATATGAATATCTTCAAAAGCTAGTGAAAACTTAAACTCTCCACTTTCAATCTCTTTTAAAACTTGATTTAATCCATCTTCTATTGATTTTTGTTCATCAATATTTATTATATTTTGTAATGCCAACATTTTTGAGTGTGCAATTGAACCTTTTATATCTTGTTTGTAAAGCTCTTTATCAAACATTATTGAAGCATTAAACTCATCTAAAATTTGTGCATTTGTATTTTTTAAAATTTGGTTACCTTGATTTGACATTTTTATCCTATTTTTTAAAATTTCATTAATCTTTTATTATAACATAAAAGGCTATAATCAAAGGAATTTATTAAGATTGGAATATATTTTGAATAATATTAAAGAAATTACAAAAAATACACTACAAGAATTAAATAAAAAATCTTTATTAACAACACCTGAAAATTATTTTGTAGAGTTTAGAAATCAAGCAAATTTATTAAAATCTACCTTAGAAGAGTTAGACCTTTTTGAACTTTTAAAAGCTTCTATAGATGAAAATGAAACTGATATAGAAAATATAAAATCGTTTAATCATATAGCTATAACTTTAGCCCAAAGAGTTTCACATAGTGAATTAAAAAATATAATTGTAGCCTTGGAACTAGCATTAAAACCTAGTGTTAATTATGAGATTAGTGAAGAGATTGATAGCTTCGTTAATTTCCTTTTGGATAACCCAAAAAAAATCATTGAAGATGATACTCTTCTTAGACTAAAAAAACTTGCAAAACAAAGAGTTACAAGTGATAGACAAGTTCTAAGGGAAAAAACAGCTGATATTATTAAATTAACTTCTCTTATGAGTAGATATTTTGATAAAACTTTAAATGAGGAAGACAATTCAACAGAAGAGATTATTAAAATAAAAGATGAATTAATTGACCTTGATATTTCAAAATTCTCCCATAGAGAATTAAGAGTTGTTCAAAAAAAACTTATTGATACTATTTTTAAAATAGAGGCAAATTTATTAGAAAACAAAAAGATTTTAGAGACAAATAAAGAGAGATTTGATTACTTAAACAAACAAATAGAAGAGCTTCAAAAAGAGTTAATAGTAGTAAAAGAAGAAAAACAAACAGATTTTTTAACAAACCTTTTAAATAGGCGTGCATTTGATGAAGAGATTGTCAAAATGGATAAGAAATTTGAAATATTTAAAAGCTCTTATGCAATAGTGTTTTTTGATTTAGACCATTTTAAAGATGTAAATGACAAATATGGTCACTCATGTGGAGATGCTGTATTGAAAAATTTTGCAAAAATATTATCTGATTTAACAAGAAAAGAGGATGTACTAGCTAGATATGGTGGTGAAGAGTTTGTAGCTTTAGTACACTATCAAGATGAAGTAGAGATTGAAAGATATTTAAAAAGAGTGAAGAATACTATAAAAGATAGTAATTTTATTTATCAAAATAATAAATTAAAAATTACTTTTTCTGCTGGAGTTAGTTATAGAAATAAATATAATTCATTTGCAGATGCTAAAAATAGTGCTGATGAACTACTTTATAAAGCAAAAAATAAAGGTAGAAATACAATTATTTTGGACAATGATATTTTAATTTAAATATCAAGTCCAAAACTCTAAATTAGAGAATGTTCCTAAAGCCTGAAAAATATAACTTTTAGAAACTAATCCAACCAATACACCTTCATCATCTACAACAGATACTAAACCTAATCTCATAGTAAACATTATTTTAATTAACTCTTTAAGCTCTGTTTCTGGATGTGTTGTAATTGTTTCTGGGAATTTAAATTCCCATAATCTTCTATCTAATAAATCATCCGCTGTTTTAAGATTTTTTATTATTGTATTTAAAATAAATCTATAATCTAAAAGTGCAACTATTTTTTTGTCTTCATTTACTATAGGCATTTGAGTTATTTTATTTTCTTCCATCAAAAGATATGCATCTTTTAAAGTAGCACTATTTTCAATAGAAATGAAATTTGTAGCCATAATATCTTTTACAAAATAGATATTATTTGATTGATTTATTTGAGCAACCTTTTTATATGAAGATAGATACTCTTCATTTTTTGCACTACTTTTCTCTTTTTCTCTTTTATTAAAATATTGTGCTATTTCATCTTCTAGCTCAAAATTTGCAGAAGAAGATGGAGTTTGCTCTACTTTATTATATTGTGGATTATTATTGGATTTAAAATCAACAATTCCGTTATTGTAAATTGTAAACATATTTTATCCTTAAAGTAGAGATTTTTTATATATTAAAATAGTTTTCCTTGCTTATAGATTAATTTTATATTGGTAAAACTCTTAAGTTTTCATATACTTTTCTTTGTAAAATTGATTCAATTGCATAAAGTGTTCCTGAACTTCCAGCACTGCATCCATTACAGGCACCTAAATATCTAATATATAAATCTAAGTGTGGTGAACTTTCAACTATGTCTAAAATCTCCATATTTCCACCATCCATCAAAAGCATTGGTCTTACATCTTCATCCAACACTTCTTCAATTATAGAAATTTGTTTCTCTTTACTTAAAGTTTCAAAAGCACCCTCTTGTCCATTTTCTATTGACTCTTGATTTCTTTGTCTTTTTTCATTTAACTCTTTTATAATATCAACTAAATATATCTCTTTTTCTTCTAAACCACCTGGTTTTAGACAAGATTTACAAAAAGCACCTGCTTTTGTAGAGTTTACTAAATCCTCTACTCTTGTAATATTTTCCTCTTCAATAACTTTTTTAATCTCACCCAAAGTTACTCTTGCACAATCACAAATTACATAATCATCACTAAAAGAGTCAATTGTAACTCCTTTATAATTTCTAATTGCTTTTTTAATAACTGCAATTGCCAACTCAAAAACTTCCATAGTATCAGCTGGAACACTAGGAGTGTTTTCATCATCTCTTAATGCTTTTTCTAAATCCATTTTTGTCAATTTTGAAACTTCATCTATAGATTTATCTATACAAAGTTCAGTCATAATGTCATAAACAGAGACTGTTAAATCTCTTCCAAATGATTTAAATTTAGCATCTAATATGTTTTCATTGTTATCAACTGCCCAAAATAGCTTAATAGCATCATCATATAAATCAGCATCAAGTTCAGTTACAATAATTCTTGAATAAAGTTTTTCTGCATATTCTTCTGTTATTTCACCTTGATGTTTTGGGTTAATCACTCTTTTTCTAATCTCTTTTGAGTATTCACCCCATTTATTAAAATTTAATCCTGTTGTTATCATTTAATTGTTTTTCCTAAAAATTTTATTATTTTTTAATTCATTTTGATATTTTATTTAAAATAGGATAAGATTTGTCTTAATTTTGTAAATGGCTATTTTTCATCAATTCAAATAATATTTGGTTAAAAATATTTTACTTCATAGAAGTTTATGCCTTTACATTATATACTTATTTAGATACTATTCCAAATAGGATAAAATTTGTCCTATTTAGATATTAAAATTTTTTATGGAGAAGTCATGAGTGAAAATCAAGAAATACATGACATTTTAAGCCAAGATTATAAATTAGGATTTGAAACTTTAGTTCAAAGTGATACTTTTGCAAAAGGTTTAAATGAAGATGTAATTAGAGCAATTAGTGCAAAAAAAGAGGAGCCTGAATTTCTATTAGATTTCAGACTAAAAGCCTATGAAAAATGGCTAAAAATGGAAGAACCAACTTGGACAAATTTAAAATATCCAACAATCGATTATCAAGATTATGCATATTTTTCTGCTCCAAAAAAGCCTTTGGGGTCTTTAGATGAAGTTGATCCTGAGATTTTAAAAACTTATGAAAAACTTGGAATTCCTCTTGAAGAGCAAAAAATGTTAGCAGGTGTTGCAGTTGATGCGGTGTTTGATTCAGTTTCTATTAAAACTACATATCAAGATGAGCTTGAAAAATTAGGAATTATATTTTGCTCAATCAGCGAAGCTGCACATAGATTTCCAGATCTTGTAAAAACATATTTAGCAAGTGTTGTTCCTGTAACTGATAACTATTTTGCTTGTTTAAATAGTGCTGTTTTTACAGATGGAAGTTTTGTTTATATTCCAAAAAATACAAGATGCCCTATGGAGTTATCAACTTATTTTAGAATAAATGCACTTGATACGGGGCAATTTGAAAGAACTTTAATTATTTGTGATGAGGGTTCTTATGTCTCTTATAATGAAGGGTGTTCAGCACCATCTAGAGATGACAGACAACTTCACGCAGCTGTTGTTGAGCTTGTTGCACTTAAAGATGCACATATAAAATACTCAACAATTCAAAACTGGTATCCAGGTGATAATGAAGGAAAAGGTGGAATTTTAAACTTTGTTACAAAAAGAGCTTTATGTAAAGGTGATAACTCTAAAGTATCTTGGACTCAAGTTGAAACTGGTTCAAGTATTACTTGGAAATACCCTTCATGTGTTTTACAAGGTGATAATAGTGTAGGAGAGTTCTACTCTGTTGCAATTACATCAAGAGCACAACAAGCTGATACTGGTACAAAAATGATACATTTAGGTAAAAATACAAAATCTACAATTATCTCTAAAGGTATTTCAGCCATGAAAGGGATAAATGCTTATAGAGGATTGGTGCGAGTTGGTAAAAATGCCCATAATGCAAGAAATATATCTGAGTGTGATTCACTTTTAATTGGTCATAAATCTCAAGCACATACATATCCATATCATGAGATTAGAAATAGTAGTGCAAATATTGAACATGAAGCGACTACTTCAAAAATTTCTGAAGAGCAGCTATTTTATCTAAACCAAAGAGGAATAGATGAAGAAGATGCTATTGCTATGATTGTAAATGGATTCTGTAAAGAGGTTCTAAAAGAGTTACCAATGGAGTTTGCTGCTGAAGCAAAAGAGTTATTAAATATTTCACTAGAAGGAAGTGTTGGATAATAAAGCAACTCGTTGCTTTCTTTAGAGTTTTTGTTCACTTTTTAGTGATTTTCTAAAATCACGCTAAAAAAGTGTAAATATGTAAAAGGTTCCCTTCAAAAATGGGACATTTTTTAAGGATAAATATGAGTAATACATTATTGAAAATTGAAGATTTAAAAGTTAGTATAAATGAAAATGAGATTTTAAAAGGTCTAAATCTAGAGATAAAACCAGGAGAAATTCATGCATTAATGGGTGTAAATGGAGCTGGAAAATCAACTTTAGTTAAAACTTTAGCAGCACATTATGACTGTGAAGTAGAAGGTGGTAAAATAACTTTTAAAGGTAAAGATTTGACTGAAATGGATGCAGACGAAAGAGCAAATGAGGGAATTTTTATGAGTTTCCAAAGCCCTGTTGAAGTTCCAGGAGTAAATAATAGCTACTTTTTAAGAACAGCTATAAATGCAAAAAGAGCTTATGAAGGAAAAGATGAGCTTGATGCAATGCAGTTTTTAAAGCTAGTAAAAGAAGAAACTTCTAAATTTGAAATAGATAGAAAACTACTACAAAGAGATTTAAATGATGGATTTAGTGGTGGAGAAAAAAAGAGAAATGAACTTATTCAACTTTTAATGCTAAGTCCTGATTTAATTATGCTTGATGAGATTGATAGTGGACTTGATGTTGATGCAATTAAAATCGTTGCAAATGTTATAAACTCTATGCTTGATGGAAAAAAATCTATTCTTATGATTACACACTATGACAGACTTTTAGAGTTAATTAAACCTGATTTTGTACATATTTTAAGTAATGGAAAAATTGCAAAAACTGGAGATTACTCTTTAGCTTTAGAACTAGATGAAAAAGGTTTTGAAGCATTAGGAATAAACAATGCAGATAATTAATTTAGAAAATTTAAATTTACCACAAAAAAAAGAGGAAGAGTTTTTAAAAATAGATTTTGCACCTCTTTTTAACTATGATTTTAAAGAGCAAAAAGTTTTAGAGTTTTCTAAACTATCTTTAGAATTAAAAGAACAAAAAGATAGTGAAATTTATGAATCAAAACTTTTTTCTATTGCAAATAGTATAAACTCTAATCAAAAAGTTTTAACTATTAAAGAAGATACTCTTGAGCCAATTATTTTAATAAACTCAATAAAAGAGGATGAAACACTTTTTACAAATAACCTTTTAATAGATATAAAAGATGGTGTAAAAGCATCTATTATTGAAGTTTTTGTAACAGATAAAAACAACTCCAGTTTACTTTGCAATAGAGTTATAAAAGCTGGGAAAAATGCAAATGTAGAGTATGCAAAAATTCAAGATATAAAAGAGAGTAACTCTTTTCTGTTAGCTTTTAAAACAGTTCAAGATAACAATTCAAATGTTGAGATTTCAAACTTTGAACTTGGAAATGGTTTTAGTGTAAATAGTTTTGAAAACAAAATTGATGCACTTCATGTAAACTATGAGTTGAATGGTTTAAATAAACTAAGATCTAGTGCAAACTCATCAACACTTGTAAGAACTACACACAATAATGAAAGTTCAAGAAGTAATATAAACTATAAAAACTCACTTTTAGATAGTTCAAGAGCTGTTGTAAAAATAAACTCTATTGTTACACAAACGGGGCTTTATTCAAAAGCATTCCAAAACTGTAACTCAATACTTTTAAGTGATGATGCAGTTGTTTTTGCACAACCATTTTTAGAGATTTTCATAGATGAACTTGAAGCTAGTCACGGTACAACAACAGGAACTCTTGATAAAGACCAATTATACTATCTTCAAACAAGAGGAATAAGCAAAAAGGATGCTTATGAGATGTTGCTTGAAGCTTTTGAATCTTCAATTAAAGATAATTTAAAAGATGAAAAAATAAAAGAGTTTGTAGAGAATTACAAAAAAGAAAACTATATATAAAAAATTTAAAGAGTACAAAATGTATAAAAAAGATTTTCCATTTTTTAAAAACTCAAAAACAGTTTATCTAGATAATGGATCAACTACTCAAAAACCACAAAGTGTGATTGACTCAACAGTTGATTACTATACAAACTACTGTTCTAATACTCATAGAAGTAGCTTTGGAGATGCAAACAAAGCTACAATTGAGTTTGAATCTTCTAGAGAATATTTAAAAAACTTTATAAATGCAAATAAAAAAGAGGAAATTATTTTCACAAAAGGTGTAACTGAAAGTATAAATTTCATAGCCTCATCTTTTGGAAAAAGGTTCAAAACAATAATTCTTTCAAGTCTTGAGCACCATGCAAATACTGTTCCTTGGCAGATGCAAGGAAGAAGTTTAAATAATGGAATTGAAGTTGTAAAGTGTGATGATAATTTGGATTTTGATTTTGAGCATTTTGAAGAGATTTTAAAGAAAAATCCAAACTCTTTTGTAAGCGTTGCACATGTTACGAATGCTTTTGGAAAAGTTCATGATATTAAAAGAATTTGTGAAATTTCACATAAATATGATAGCCCAGTTTTAGTTGATGGTGCACAAAGTTTAAGCAGTTTTAAAATTGATGTTCAAGATTTAAATTGTGATTTTTTTGCAGTTTCAGGACATAAAACATTTGGACCAACGGGGGTTGGAGCAATATATATTAAAGAAAAATATTTAAATGAAGTTGAACCATATCAAACAGGAGGGGCGACTATAAATGTAGTTGATTTAGAAAATGGAACTACTTTTTTGGATGCACCATATAAATTTGAAGCAGGTACTCAAAATATTGCTGGAGTTATTGCATTTAAAGAGGCTTTAAAATATATTGACTCTATTGGATATGAAACAATTAAAAAAAGAAAAAAAGAGCTTTTAGAGTATCTTGATAGTGAATTAAAAAAGCTTCCAGATATTATTTTTTATAATGATTTAAAAAATTGTAGTGGAAGCAGAAGTTTCAATTTTTCTGGAATTATGCATGATGATATCTCTATTTTACTTGATAAAATGGGAATTGCAGTAAGAGTTGGGCATCATTGTGCACAACCAATTATGAAAAAACTTGGAATAAAAGGCACTATAAGAGCAAGTCTTGCTTTTTATAATGATTTTGAAGATATTGATAAATTAATAGTTGCACTAAAAAGAGCTTTAAGTATGTTAAAGGATTAAGAAAGAATGAGTATAAAACAAAGAGTTGAAGATATAAAAGATGATTTAGAATTTTTTGATGAAGAGTTGGCAAAATATGAGTATAT
Source organism: uncultured Aliarcobacter sp. (assembly GCA_947629065.1). Classification (GTDB taxonomy): domain Bacteria; phylum Campylobacterota; class Campylobacteria; order Campylobacterales; family Arcobacteraceae; genus Aliarcobacter. The sequence continues at coordinate 6,953 of CANRCH010000001.1, read as the reverse complement.
TATTGATTTAGGAAAAAAACTGCCACCTTTTGATGAAGAAAATCAAGTACCTGAAAATATAGTTCATGGTTGTACTTCTCAAGTTTGGTTAATTTGTGAAAAAAAAGACGATAGACTGTTTTTTTATGGAACAAGTGATGCAATTATAGTAAAAGGTTTAGTTTATATAATCTTACAAATTTTTTCAGACTCTACTATTGAAGAGTTAAAAGAGATTGATATGGATATAGTAAAAGAGCTAAATTTAAGTGAAGTTATAACTCCAAACAGACAAAGCGGAGTTATTGGAATGATTAAAAAAATAAAAGAGTATGCTTTAAAATATTAAGGAACAATTATGAGCGGAATTTTTAACAAAGATGAAATAAAAGAAAAAATAATAGAAAATATAAAAAAAGTTTATGACCCTGAAATACCTGTGGATATTTACAATCTTGGACTTATTTATAATATTGAACTAGAAGAGAGAAACAACTACCTATTTTGTGAAATAGATATGACTCTTACAAGCCCTGCATGTCCTGTGGCTGATAGTTTACTAGAACAGGTGCGATATGTTGCAATGGCTGTAGATGAAGTGGATGAAGCAAAAGTAAATCTAGTTTTTGAGCCTATGTGGGAACCACATATGATGAGCGAAGATGCAAGAGAGATAATGGGAGCTAGTGGAGCTGCAATTGCATGGTAAAATATAGTTTATAGATAATATGTAAAAACATATTATCTATAAATAATTTATGATTAAATCATAAAAAATCTCTATTTAAAAAACTATCTTTTTCTAAATCAAAAAACAAAACATCTACTTGTAAGCTTCTATCTTCATCTTTAAAATATTTATAAGAGTTTTCCAAGTTTACACCATCATAAGGATAAATCAAATACAAATTTTTGCAAGTTTCATACTTTGTACCATAAGCATAAAGTTGATACATATCAGCTTGAGAAATTCCACTATTACTTTTTTCAAAGCTAAGTAACTTCCATTTTGTATCTGCTATTATTTCGCCTTTGTTTATCACAATATCAGGCTTTAATCTAAATTTTCCAATATTCTTTTCATAGGCTAAATGGTGAGTTTTATCTTGTGCTTTTATCTCTTCAAACTTCCCAGATTTTTTCAAATAATTATAAACATAATTTTCAAAAAGTAAATTCATATCAAACAAAAGTGCAAAAGCTATATTTTCACCTTTATATGGAGAAAAAGAGTTTTCTAGCAAAAAAGTTTTACTCCATAATAAAACTTGTTCATAATCTCTCATAGCTCTATTTGGTTTTACTTTTTCAAAATCTGTTTTGATACTTTTTGACTCTTCTACCTCATCAAAAACAAATAAAAACTCTCTAATTTTTTGTTGATTAATATTTAATTTTGATTTTTTATAAAGGTATTTTAGAGTTGATTTTATAAGCCTATTTTCCACTCTGTTTGATAAAAACTCATCAAACTCTACAAAAAATCGCTCTTTGTGAATATAGTTTTGTTTTATCTGTTCAGATATTTTTAGCTTTCCTTTTAGAAATTTAAGATTTTCTTCTTTTTGTAAATAATCACTTTTTATTCCTTTTCGTATAAGTTTTGCCAACTCTTCTAAGAACATAGAGATAAAAATCTCCAAAAGTGGCATTTTCTTTGATTTTAAATTTGCAATATTGAAGTTTTTAAAAGGAGAGTTTTTTAGAGTTTTTAGCATTTTTAGTAAAATCTCTTTTGATTTTTCATCATCTATATTTCTTATTTTTGGCAAAATCTCTATTGTAGTGCCATCTTTTGTTTGGATAAGTCCTACATAATTTTGGGCTTGTAATACTTTGCCAAAACCTTTTTTGATAGTAATTTTTAGATATTGTGCTGTTTGTTCATTTTCCAATACAAATTTTTCAATAGAGTTAAAACTATCTTCTTTTATATGGTTCTCTTTTTTTTCATCTTTATATTGTAAAAATTCAAACTCTTTTAAAACCATTTTTACTCTTTAAACTTAGAAAAATCAAACTCTTTTTTAATACTATAAATATATTTTTCATCTTCCAAATAATCGCTATTTTCTATCAACTCTTTATCAAAAATATCTGATTTTATCTCTATTTTTTCTACAAAACCATCGCCTAAAACAAGCCTTATTTTTTCCCAATCATCATAAAAATACTCTTGCAAAAGTGGGATTATTTTGTTTCTAAATATATTTTCCAAAGCTTCCAATGTAGGTTTTTCTTTTAGCTCCATAAAATAAGCATGTCCTATTGTATGGTCTCTATCATACAAATACTCAACTCTTTTATTTATAGTTTCAAGAAGCTTATCTATTTTCACTCCATCAACCTCTACACCCTCCAAAAGTTTAGGATTTGGCATCATTTCGATAAATTCAAATCTTCTTCTTAAAGCTGTATCAAGTAGTGCAATACTTCTATCTGCTGTGTTCATAGTACCTAAAATATAGAGATTTTTTGGCACTCCAAAAGGTTTGTTTGAATATGGAAGAGTTATTTCCAACTCTTCGACATTTCCTAGCCTTTTGCTCTCTTCTATCAAAGTAATCAACTCTCCAAAAATTTTAGAGATATTTCCACGATTTATTTCATCTATTATTAAAATGTAGTTTTTTAATTCTTCAACCGATTTTATCTCTTCTATATTTTCAAATTTTATTTTCTTAAATTCATTGCACATTGATAGATAATATGTATCTTTTTGCCTTTGATGATTTATTCCAAAAACATCTTTTGCCATCTGTTTTGAGTTTTTTAACTCATTTTCAAAGTTTACAACTTTCAAAAATTCATCAATCTCCAAAACTACCATTTTATCGCTATAATTTGAATCTTCTGTATAGAGTATAATATTTTCTTGATTTATCTCTTTTATTTTAAATTTTCCACCTTTTGTTTTTGAAAACTCTTTTTCTTCTTCAAGTGAATCATTTAAAAACATTTCTAATTTTTGTTTTAAAGTTTTTTCTTGAGATAATTGCTGAATAGTTTTTTTACTATTTTCAAAATTCTCTTTAGCTTTTTTTGATAATTTTTTAAAAATTCCAGATTGTACTTCATAAGTAATATTATCATCTTTCGTTTCTGCTTTTATCCCTTCCACAAACTCTTCATAAGAAAAACTTTGATGAAATGTTATAAACTCAATTTGCCCAGCTTTTTTATACTCTTCAAATTTTGCTTTTAAAATTTTTCTATCATCTAAAGTATGATTTTCTTTTCTTAAGATTTCTAAAATTATTTTATTTTCTTCACTATTATCTTTTTCTAAAATTATCTCTAAAGCTTTATTTATAGTATTATAAGTTTTCCCAGTCCCTGGACTTCCAAATAAAATTTGGTTTAGTGCTTGAGTTTGCATTGTATGGTTTTCCTTTTCAGCAGTTTCATTTTTTATTTTAGAATTTTCATTACTATTTTTATAAAATTTTTCATAAGTTTTTATATAAATTTCTTTTAAATTTTCTAAAAGCTCACTATAATCTAAAGTTTCAAAACTTTCTTCATCTTCTATTATAAAAACTCTATCACCCCATCCAAAATCTTTTCTAATAAAGCCATCAACTACTATTTTTTCACATTCATTTGATAAAAAATTATATATTTTATCTTTTATTTCTTTTTCATATTCTGTAAGTCTGTCATCTACTAATCCAATAGAAACAAATAAAGTATTTTCTCTCGCCGAAGCATTGAAATACATAACCAAGTTTGAACTGTTTTCAAAAGGTTTATACCTATTCCATAAATACTTACTATAATTACCAGAATTTTGCCATAAGCCCTTTCCTGTTGGTATATATGCTGAAAAAATTTTATCTGTAAACTCACCTAAATTTTGATAAAATTTTTGTAATTTTTCTTTTGTTTCATTGTCTTTTTTATCATATTTTGTTCCTTGAACTTTTTTATAAAATTCAAATCCTCTATATAATTCGCTCATTTTCTTCTCCCCCCCTATTGTAAAATATTTCCTAAAAAAGCCCAACATTCTCAAACTTCCCATCTTTAAAAATCGTATAGCTTTTTTGACAAGCTAAAGATGGAATATTTATATACTCTTGATTTCCTATTTTATAAGACTTTCCTTGATGATAATGCCCCTCAACTATAATATCTTCACTATAATTTTGAACTCTTTTTTTCACAAGTTCTTCAAAATGCTCTATTTTATGGCAAATATTTTTATTTTCCAAAGCTTTTTCTATTTTCTTTGATAAGAAATTATTAATATCAATAAAATTTAAAAAATTTAATAAAAAACTATTTCTAATAATTTTACAATATAAATTATAGTGCCAGTTTATAAAATTATCTCCGTGAGAAAGTGCTACTTTTCTATTCTCATATTTTAAAACAATTGGTTGGTTTTCTCTATTTATTACTTTTATATTTGGAAAAAGCTTTTGTAAGTTGTAGTCGTGATTTCCTTCAAGATAGATAATTTCATAGGATTTTGAAAGATTATTTATTAAAGTTATAAGTTCTTGATTTATATTTACAAAATATTTTGTTTGGTAGCTTAAAAAATCAAAGTTATCTCCTAGCAAAATTATTTGACTAGGATTTAGAGTTTTATTTTCTATTTTTAAAAGCAACTCTTTTAACTCTTGATTTTTTTTATTGTAGTGTGAATCTGCAATAAATATTGCATTTTCTTTTAGCATAAAACTCACTAGATTTCTAACTCTTTATAAAAAATCTCTAAAACTTCGAAAGTTTTAAATCCACCTGGTAGATTTGCAGTTAATTCATCCCCTTCAACTTTTCCCATAAGCTGTTTTGCTAGTGGAGAATTAAAAGATATTAATCCTTTTTCTACATTTGATTCAACTCCACCAACAATTGTATATGTAAACTCTTCATCGCTATCCACATCTACAAGCATTACTGTTGAACCAAAACTTACTCTATCGTGTGGTAAAACAGAAGGATCAACTATAACAGCTTTTGAAATTGTGTCATTTAACTCTGCAATTTGAATATCAAGAAGTCTTAATTTATCTTTAGCACTGTGATATTCAGCATTTTCACTTAAATCTCCAAGTTGCCTAGCTTCATCAAGTGCGATTACAGTTTCAGGTCTTTCAACACTTTTTATATACTCAAGCTCTTTTGTTACTTTATTGTATCCAACAAGCGTCATTGGCTCTTTATCCATAATGTCTCCCATAAATATTTTTGTGATATAATAGCGAAAAATTTGTAAATAAGAAGTTTAAATGAAATATAATAGAACTAAATTACTCTTTGGAGAAGAGACTTTTTTAAAGTTTCAAAATACGAAAATTCTTCTTCTTGGAGTTGGTGGAATTGGAAGTTTTGCACTTGATGCACTATATAATACAGGAATAACAAATATAACAATAGTTGATTTTGATACTTATGAAGAATCAAATCAAAATAGACAGCTAGGAAGTCACGGAAATATAGGAAGAGTAAAAGTTGATGTGATGAAAGAGAGATATCCAAATGTTACAGCGATAAACACAAAAATAACAAAAGAGTGGATAGATAATTTTGATTTCTCAAGCTTTGATTATATTTTAGATGCGATAGATGATATTGAAGCAAAAGTTCATCTAATAAAAAAACATTTCACAAAAATAATAAGCACAGGTGGTGGGGCAAAAAGAGTTGATCCATCAAAAATAGTTTACACTTCAATTTGGGATACTTACAACGATAAATTTATAAGAAAAGTAAGAGAAGAACTTAAAAAACAAGGTTTTAAAAAGAAATTCAAAGTAATTTACTCAACAGAAGTTCCGATAAATGCAACAATGGGAAGTTTTGAAGGCGTAACTGCTAGTTTTGGACTTATGATGGCGTCTGTTACAGTTCAAAAAATATTAAAAAAATTGGAAAAATAACTTAAACTTTATCAAAGTTGAAAATATATATAATAATTAATTATAGACTAAAAAAGGATTTACATGAGCGGTATTAGTGGTAGTGTTGAACAAATGACACAAGGGCATTTAAGAAATGTTCAGCAGTTAGCAGTATTTTACACTGGTCATAATAATATTTATGCAATAAACATTGCAAAAGTTAAAGCTTTTATAATTACTGAAGAAGTTGCAATAAATGATACTCCAAGAGATACAAATGTTATTGCTGGGATTGCAACAATAAGAGGAGAACCTGTTACTTTAATCAATCTTGATGCGTGGCTTGGGCAAACTCCCTTAGATATAAAAGAGTATAAATTAATCATATTTTGTGAATTTAACCACAAAAAAATTGGTTTTTTAATCAAAGATATGCTTGATATTGTTGAGAAAACAACTCAAGATTTAAGACACACTGAAGAGACAAACTCAAAAATAACTTATACAACTTATGTAAAAGTAAACAATCACGACGAACTTTGTACTGTATTTAATGCAGAGCAACTTTTAAGAGATATAAAGTGGACTGATGATGGGGAAGATGATGTTAGAAAATATGTTGAAAATAGGCTTGAATCAAGCAAAGTAATACTTGCTGCTGAAGATTCAGGTGTTGCTAGAGAAGTTTTAACAAAATTCTTTAAGCAAACAGGGGTTAGATATGAAATCTATGCAAACGGAACTTTACTTTTACAAAGACTTGAAGAGTTAGATCCAGAACAAATTGGTATGATTTTAACAGATATCGAGATGCCAGGAACTGATGGTTATCAAGTTGCATCATATATAAAAACAAATAAAAAATTTGAACATATTCCTGTAATTGTAAACTCATCTATGACAACAGATGCTGTAAGAGGGAAAATGGAACAAATTGGAGTTGAAGGTTTTGTAGGAAAAACTGATATTAACTCTTTATTTGATTTAACTAGAAGATTTTTAATTAAATAATATTTTTTCTAATCTAGATTTTTTCTAGATTAGGAATAGCTTTTAGAATATCACTTGCTTTTATTTGCTTCATACAATCATGATGCTTTAGTGGACAAACTCTTTTCATAC